>CACYDN010000264.1 GCA_902773185.1 uncultured Lachnospiraceae bacterium
CCTTCTTATCGGCGTAATCCGCCTTAGCAAAATGGGTAAAGATGCCCTCGATGTCAAGCCCCGGATAATCCAGAAGCTTCTTTGCCTCCGCTACCCCATCCGGTGTGCAGGCAAAACCGATACGGTGCATACCGGAATCGGCCTTCAGATGTACCTTTGCCTTTTTCCCAAGCCTTTCGGCCACTTCGGAAAGCTTCCGGCCATCCTCTGCCTCAAAGATGGGTGCGGTGATATCCCCCCGGATGAGACGCTCATAGTCATCCTCATCTACATAACCGAGGATCAGGATGGGATGCGTGATGCCGGCCCGGCGAAGCTCCTCCGCTTCATCGATGCAGGCCACGCCCAGATAATCCGCCAGGTCGCCGCATGCCTTTGCCAGTTCCACCGCACCGTGGCCGTAGGCATCCGCCTTGATCACGAGAAGCGTTTTTCTTCCCGGATTCAGCTTCTGCATGGTTTCGATGTTTTTCCGGACTCTGTCCGGATAGATCCGCGCCTCAATTCTTCTGAATTGGTCCATTTTGTCTATTCTTCTTTCTTTTTTCCGGTATTCTCCGGTATTCTTTTCTTGATCAGCTGTACTTTTTGCTTTTCAGCCGGAACTCCCTGTATTATACGTTTTGTATAATTCTGCGTTTCCTGCTGAAATATACCATCCTTCGGTCAAGAACAATTCTTATCAGCCGCCTTCAGAACCTCCGGCAGCTTTCGGATGATATCTCCGGCCAGCATGCCCGCCTGTCCTTTCTCCTCTGCCGCCGCATCGCCCGCTGCGCTGTGGATGAGAACGCCCAGCTCCGCCAGCCGGTCTCTGTCCCGTGCTTCTTTGGGCGTCATGGCAAAGAGTGCCGTGAGGATGCCGGCCAGTACATCTCCGCTCCCGCCGGTCGCCATGCCGGCATTGCCGATGGTATTGAGGTACAGATTCTTTTTCCCGGCCACCACCGTCCGGTCGCTCTTCAGAACAAGTGTCACACCGCGGGTCTTGGCAAACCGCTCCGCCACGCCGAGCGGTTCATCTCCCGGCGTCTGTCCCGCCGGATCCGGCCATGCTCTGAGAAGCCGGTTCATTTCGCCGATATGCGGTGTCAAAATCAATTTCAGACCCGCTCCGGTAAAGCTTTCCAATAAAGCCGGCTCTTTGGCGAGGATGTTCAGTCCATCCGCATCAATGAGGAGATCCGCATCGATCATTCCTGCCGCACTCGCCAGACAGCGGAGCAGTTCCACTGCCGTCTGTCCCGTGCCGAGTCCCGGACCGACACAGATGGCATCCGCCCAGGCGACTGCCCTGCGAACCTGTTTTTCAAGCTTTCTTCTGGCTGTTTCATAGTCCTCCGGGTTCTCCGGATTCTCCGGGAGTTCCCGGTAAAGATCGGCAATCACTTCCGGAACATCCGCCATAAGCGGTGCCCGGTTGGTTTCTTCTGTTAAGACGCGGACAAGCCCCGCGCCTGTACGGTAGGCCGCCTCGGCCGCAAGGATGGCCGCGCCGCACATCTCTTTTGATCCTGCGATCACAAGGACGCGCCCCATGGTCCCCTTATGGGCATCCACCGGTCTGGCGGGAAGAAGTTTTCCGATATCTTCTTTCCCCCGGGTATAAACCATGGAGACACCGCTCTTCTTCGGCATTCTCAGGCCGATGTCCCGCATGATCACGTTTCCGGCATATTCCCTTCCTTTTCCCAGCATCATGCCGAGCTTCAGGAAACCGAAGGTAACTGTCGCATCCGCACGGAAGGCTTCGCCCAGGACTCTTCCGGTTTCCGCGGAGATTCCCGTCGGGATATCCACCGCCAGTCGAAAGGCCGGCATCCGATTCATAAACCGCACAATATCTGCCTGGATGCCTTCCACCGGACGTGAGAGGCCCACACCAAAGATGGCATCTACCGCCACCGTGTACCGCCGTTCGGCGATGGCTTCTTTTGTGTCAAAACGGTCCACATCCATAACCCGGACCGCGCAGGATGCAAGGATCTTCTCCTGAATTTGAAAGCTCTCCGATTTTTTCGGGATGCCATTCAGCATCAGGACATCCACAAGGTATCCCGCCTCGCTGAGAAGCCTCGCAAAGGCCAGGCCATCTCCGCCGTTGTTGCCGTTTTCCACAGCAATGAGTATTCTGTCCCGCTCCTTCCGGAAGCGGGACAGGGAAAAATCACCATCTGTCGGGATTTTTCCGCAGAGCATCTCCTCGAACGCCGCAAAAAGTGCCAGTGCAGCACGTTCCATCAGGACGATGCCGGGAATCCCGATTTCTTCTTGTGTATACCGATCCGCAGCGAGTGCCTCGCTGCCCGTAGGAAGCCAGATCATAGTCCCTCCCCGGCAGACAGTCTGCCGCCGAATCCATTACACGGTTTTACTGAATCCAATATCACAATACTACTCTTCTTTATTTTCTTCCTTGTTTTCCGAATCGGAAGTTTCGGACGTCTTTGTCTTATCCGGGATTGCTGCCGGATCAAAAACCGTCTGTCTGGTGCGGCTTACGCCGTCAGCCGGCTTCATGCAGAACACATTGACGATGCTGTTTCCAAACTGTTCATAGGTATATACACCGCAGTTTCCCGCATCGTTGGCGTCGTTGATAAAGAAGCCGCGAGAATCGTAGCCGTAGATGACAATGATATCCGTGCCTTCTTTGTCAAAGGGGCTGCTGTTGATGGATGTAATGAGCACCGCCTTTTCATCCAGCGCCTTCTTCAGCGTATCTTCGTCATCATCGATTTTTTCACATTTCAGCCGGAAGGATGCCGCTCCCTCTGTGAAAAGGGTGCCCATAGTTCCCGTTCCGGCTTCGAAATACTTCTTTTCCGCACTGAATTTTGCAACCACAGCCGGGTTGGAGGCGGTATCATCCGTCAGGTACAGGATAGCCATGGAAAGACAGGTCGGTCCGCTGCCGGACTTTCCAACTGTTTCGGAGCCGTATGGATCCGCTGCCCAGCGTTCATCGGTCTGGAGAAGCGATGGATAAGCCTGGCCCAGCTCCGCATCGGTATATGCCCTCGGATCCTTCGGCGCTTCCGTCGTCGGCTCCTCGGAAGGCAGTTCAACCGAAGCCACTTCCGTGGTGGCTTCCGTCTTTTTTTCATCCGTCTTGCTCTTTTTCTTATCAAAGGCCCAGCCCAAAAGGCCGAACACAAAGAGGATGATGCCCGACAGAAAAATGCCGGTGATCATGACCTTTTGTTTTCCTTTATCGTCCTTCGAATGAAACCAGCGAAGGATGCCTGCGGTTTTTGATATGAAGAACGCCTTCAGCTTATCCATATTCTCCCCCCATCGCTGTACCGGTTGCTGATATACACACCGGGCTGTTTCCCCAAAAACAACCCGGCGTACACAACTTAATACTGCCTTATGATTTGCTTAGTCGTGGAGCTTACGCTTATCGATCATGCGGACAGCCTTTCCTTCGCTGCGAACTATGGAGTTCGGTGCAAGAAGGTGGAGCTTCGGACGAATGCCCAGCATAGCTACCATGGCTGCGGTCAGGCTCTTCTTCTCTTCGGAATCATCGCCGCCCTTTGCATGGATCTTCTTGAACTGCTCTTCGGAGAGTTCCACGTTGATATCAAACGTATCCTCATTATTGATACGGTCCAGAAGGATCTGATAATTCGGTGTATAACCTTCCTTCAGAAGAACGGTCTCGATCTGAGACGGGAATACGTTTACGCCACGGATGACCTTCATGTCATCACTGCGTCCCTTCGGTTTGCACATCTTGATGTGTGTTCTGCCGCAGGAGCACTGCTTTCTTGTCAATACGCAGAGATCACGCGTTCTGTAACGGAGAAGCGGGAAGGCTTCTTTATCCAGACTCGTGAAGACAAGCTCGCCCTCTGTTCCCTCCGGAAGAACCTCGCCTGTATCGGGATCGATAATCTCGGCCAGGAAGTGATCCTCATTGATATGCATACCGGTCTGTTCCTCACACTCGAAGGATACACCGGGGCCTGAAATCTCGGTCAGACCGTAAATATCGTAAGCCTTGATGCCCAGGCTCTGCTGGATGTTCTTGCGCATTTCCTCTGTCCACGGCTCTGCGCCAAAGATACCCGCCTTCAGATGAATATCATCCGTCGTAAGGCCCATGCTTTTCAGCTTCTCGCCGATGTAAGCCGCATAGCTCGGCGTACAGCAAAGAATGGTTGTGTTCAGGTCACGCATGAACTGAATCTGTCTTTCGGTATTGCCGGAGGACATGGGCAGGGTCAGGCTTCCCAGCTTATGGGAACCTCCGTGGAGACCCGGACCACCTGTGAAGAGGCCGTAGCCATAGCACACCTGAACCACATCATCCTTGGAACCGCCGGCTGCCACAATGGCTCTTGCACAGCATTCTTCCCAGATATCGATATCATGCTGGGTATAGAATGCAACCACGCGACGTCCCGTTGTTCCGCTGGTGGACTGGATTCTTACACAGTCCTTCAGGGGACGGGAAAGCAGGCCGTAGGGGTATGCCTCCCGAAGATCGTTTTTGGTCAGGAAGGGCAGCTTCGCGAGGTCATCCAGACTCTTTACATCGTCCGGGGTAAGGCCCTTTTCATCCATCAGTTTCCGGTAATACGCATTGTTTTCATACACGTATTTTACCTGCTTTACCAGCTTTTCTTCCTGCATCTCCTTGATCTTCTCTACAGGCATTGTCTCAATGTCCTGCTGAAAATACTTCTTCATGTTCTTTTCTCCTGTCTTTCTATAGATTTACTGTACAAAGGATCTGTGACAGAACTGTAAGCGCCTGATTGCCTCAGTTGCCTTTGGGTTCTGTACATTTCCTTACGGTTACGTCCCCTCCCGATTCATCCGAAGATGGAATCTACATCTGATGCCGGACAACCCGGTATTCATCGCCATTATAATAATAAGGGCAGTCACGGAAGTGATCTTCCACTAAGCGTCCGTAATCATCTTCATCCATGTCGACATCACAGACATATTCATCATATTCTTCATCGTACGTAAAATACGCACACGTATCGCAACTAGGCATAATATTCTCCTGAACGAGGCGTTCGCTCAAAGGCCCCTTAGTTATACTAGTTCCCGTGATGCAGAATCTCTTCCGGGTCACGCTCGGACATGACACTCATGTACGCAGGGCGGATGATCTTATCCATACAGATCAGCTCCTCTATCCTATGCGCACTCCATCCCGCCACTCTGGCCACCGCAAAGATTGCGGTATACAGCTCCTGCGGGATGCCCAGCATCTCATAAACAAAGCCGCTGTAAAAGTCAACATTGGGGCTGACGCCCTTATAAATCTTTCGCTTGGCCGCAATGACCTTCGGTGCGATTTCTTCTATGTTCTTATAAAGCGCAAAATCCTTTTCTCTGCCCTTTTCCTCTACCAGACGGATCACATAATCCTTGAACACACGCTCTCTCGGATCGGAAACCGAATAAATGGCGTGGCCCATACCATAGATGAGCCCCTTCTTATCAAAGGCTTCCTTATCCACAATGCGATTGAGGTAAGCCTCGATTTCATCTTTATCGGTAAAATCCCGGACATTTTTGCGGATATCGGCCATCATCTCCATAACCTTGATGTTGGCGCCGCCGTGTCTCGGGCCCTTCAGGGAGGACATGGCCGCCGCAATGGTGGAGTAGGTATCCGAACCGGAGGATGTTACGACTCTCGTGGTAAAGGTGGAGTTATTTCCGCCGCCATGCTCTGCATGCAGGATGAGGGCCGCATCCAGAACCTTTGCCTCCGTTATCGTGTATTTCTTATCAGGCCTGAGCATCCGGAGCAGGTTTTCCGCCGTGGAAAGCTCCATTTTGGGATTATGGATAAACATACTCTTGCCCTTGCCGTAATGGTTATACGCATTGTATGCATACACCGCAAGCATGGGGAATTCAGAGATCAGCTGCATGCACTGGCGCATGGAATTATGCACGCTGGTATCCTTGGCATTCTTGTCATAGGACGCAAGCGTCAGGATACTCCGGGTCATGGAATTCATGATATCCTCGGTGGGCGCCTTCATGATAACGTCCCGGGTGAAATTCCGGGGCAGCTTCCGTGCCAGGCCGAGAAGCTCTTTAAACTCAGCCAGCGAATCATCGTCCGGCATGTTGCCCATCAGCAGAAGGTAGGTGATCTTTTCGAAGCCCATCTCCTCTTCGCCGAGGCTTCCGAGAAGGTCCTCCACGCGGTAGCCGCGATACCAGAGTTCACCGTCCACCTGAACCTTTTCCCCCTTCACCATCTTCGAAGAGGTGATTCGGGAAATATTGGTAAGACCGGTCAGAACGCCGTTTCCGTTCAGGTCGCGAAGTCCGCGGTTTACTTCGAACTGTTTGTAAAGTTTCTCATCAATCTGGTCGTTTGCGCGGCAAACGTCCTCCATTTTGGTTGTGTATTCATTCAGCAGATTGGTGGTTGCCCCCATCTATCTTCCTCCGTAGCCGGTCCATTGCCGGGTTAAATCATTTATGGAACAATTTCTTACTTTGATATCTCGGCTCACAGGTTAAATTCACGCCGAGTTTTTTAAATACGCCTACATCGACCTGCGACAGGATGACGGACGAATGTACCTCCAGTCCCCGAAGCTCGGGAAGCTTATCGTAAGCAGCCTTTGCCGCCGGGTTCGTCAAAGCTTCGATGGAAAGCGCAATCAGTATTTCATCCAGATGAAGCAGCGGATTGTGGTTGCCGAGATACTTCACCTTCATGTTCATGATCGGTTCGATGACCTGCGGCGAGATCAGCTCTACCGCATCTTCGATACCCGCAAAATGCTTCAGCGCATTCAGCAGCATGGCTGACGAGGCTCCCAGAAGGGAAGATGTTTTTCCGGTAATAATACTTCCGTCCGCAAGCTCAATGGCCGCTGCCGGACCGCCTGTTTCTTCTCCGCGGATGTTCGCTGCCGCCACGACGGTCCTGTCGGCAATGGATACACCGGCCTTTTCCATAAGAAGCTGAATCTTATTCGTGATGGCCTCCGAGCCGTTTCCCTTTCGGAGCTCACACATTGCTTCGTAATACCGGCGGATGATTTCCTGTTTTGCCGCCTTTTTCACCGCTTCGTCATCAACGATGCAGTGACCGGCCATATTGACGCCCATATCCGTAGGCGACTGGTACGGGCTCGTGCCGGAAATCTTCTCGAACATAGCTTTTAGTACCGGGAACACTTCAACATCGCGGTTATAATTCACCACCGTCTTCCCATAGGCTTCCAGATGGAAGGGATCGATCATGTTGACGTCGTTGAGGTCTGCCGTAGCTGCCTCATAAGCGAGGTTGACCGGATGGTTCAGCGGCAGATTCCAGATTGGGAAGGTCTCGAACTTTGCATAGCCTGCCTTCACACCGCGTTTTTCTTCATGATAGAGCTGGGACAGACAGGTTCCCATCTTGCCGCTGCCGGGTCCCGGCGCGGTCACAACAACAAGCGGTCTCGTCGTTTCGATATAATCGTTCCGGCCATAGCCTTCATCGCTTACAATGAGCGGAATTGCATGCGGATAGCCCGGAATCTCATAATGCCTGTACACCTTCATGCCGAGTGCCTTCAGCTTTTTCTCATAAGCCGCAGCTGCAGGCTGTTCCTTATACTGGGTCAGTACGACGCTGCCCACGTAAAGGCCGTTATTCGTAAAGGCATCGATCAGACGAAGAACATCCATATCGTAGGTGATGCCAATGTCGCCCCGGACCTTATTCTTTTCAATATCGGCCGCCTTGATAACGATCACGATCTCAGCCTGATCGGAAAGCTGCTTCAGCATTCTGATCTTCGAATCCGGCTGAAAACCGGGCAGTACGCGCGAGGCGTGGTAATCATCAAACAGCTTGCCCCCGAACTCGAGGTAAAGCTTTCCGCCAAACTTGCCGATCCGCTCCCGAATATGAGCCGACTGCATCTCCAGATATTTGTCGTTATCAAAACCAATCTTCGTCATTTTTGTCTCCGTTTATCATGCACTTTGATTTATGTAAACCATCCTTTGTATGTGCAGCTTTATTTCATTCATTGCACCGACCGGGCAGATTCCCGATCATCTGCGTTTTTTTGTCCGCGGACCGATTTTCTCCTTGCAGCAAAAATGGACGTCATGTCTGCACACACATAATTGATTATACTAAATAATGGCTGAAATATCAACAAATCGGAGGGAAATTCCTTGATTTTTAAACCGTTTTCCCGAATAAGCCGCGCGACCGGAAGCGCACGGATCAGAAACGAAAGCAAAATCGAGTAGGGCGGATTTAATCCCCCTACTCGATGATGCGGGCTCGTCAAACAGGATACCACATAAATGTGTATCCTGATGACTCG
>CACYDN010000265.1 GCA_902773185.1 uncultured Lachnospiraceae bacterium
CCGACGCCCAGCGCGGTGATCATCAGAATGGCCAGATACCGTCCCAGGCTTCCCCGGATATCGCGTATGATGGTTTTGCGAAGTTTACGATTCATATCCGGTCACCAGTCAATTTCCGAAACCGCTTTCGGATGCGCATTGATACGTTCCGAGGCCACAAGTCCGCTCTTTACCGTGATCACACGGTCGGCCACCTCGGCAATGGTCTGGTTATGGGTGATTACGATCACGGTGCGTCCCTTTTTCCGGCAGGTATCCGCCAGAAGAGAGAGCACATGCTTTCCGGTTACATCATCCAAAGCGCCTGTCGGTTCATCGCAGAGCAGAAGCTTTGGATTCTTCGCCAGTGCGCGGGCGATTGCCACACGTTGCTGCTCTCCGCCGGAGAGCTGGGACGGGAAGTTGTTCATTCTTTCGGCAAGGCCCACCTCCCGCAGGATATCGGCCGCCGGCGAACTGTCTTTGGAAAGCTCCGCCGCCATCTCTACATTTTCGAGTGCCGTCAGATTCTGGATCAGGTTGTAAAACTGGAACACAAAGCCGACATCGAACCGGCGGTAATCCGTAAGCTCCTTTTTGCCACAGGCGGAAATATCCTTTCCATCCACAAGAACCTGACCTTCCGTGAGCCGGTCCATGCCGCCCAATATGTTGAGAATGGTTGTTTTTCCCGCACCGCTGGCGCCTACGATCACACAGAATTCTCCCTGTTCCACGGTAAAGGATGCGCCGCGGAGCGCTTCAATCTTTACTTCTCCGCTGCGATAGATCTTCTTCACATCTTTGAATGTAACGTAACTCATCGTCTGCCTCCAGCTGTCTGGTTATAATGATAAAACAATACAATCGGAAAAACGTCTCTCCATTAATTGTATTTTTTATTGATGGTTTTCGCAAGCATTATTATTTGTAGAAAATTGAAAAAAAAAAAAAAAGAACTCGTTAGGTATTATTAAAGATTGAAGGAAGGTTACCGTTCATCATGCGCGTCACTATGAACGGGTGTAGAAATGTGATGAAGGGGAAAAGGGGGGAAGCAGCATATGAAAAAGATAGGCAAGAGACTTCTGGCAGTTATTCTGGCTGCAATGATGATTCTGACCTGGGTACCGGCTTTCGGTAAAACGGCAAAGGCTGATGATGTGACAGAGGTCAGTGATATTGAAACGCTGAGAAAACTGTTGATGGAGGAAGGGGATGTATCCATCCGGATCAAAAAGGATATCAGCGGAACTTTGTCCTATGAGTCGGGTTCGACAACGACGATTGTGGACGAATACGGTAACTGGCATACGGAATATGCACCGGCCAGCAATCCTGTATGGTGTACAGTCGGTCGGGGCAATAAGACCATCGATCTGGATGGCAATGATATCAAGGTAACCTACGAAAACTGGAAAGACCGTTATTCCACGATGTTCGTGATTCCCGAGGGGGCTTCCGTCACGATCAACGATGCGGAGAATAAGGGCGAAATCTTCTATAACGGCTATATTCCGGGTCATGCGCAGTACTGGGGAGACTATTGGAAAGAGGCCGTTACCCAGAACCGGGATATCTTCCACGTGGATGGCGGAAATCTGACCGTAAACGGTGGTACCATCCTGGCAGGAAGATCCAAGAATGAATGGGTTACTACCGGTGGACACTACCATTGGAGTTTTGAAGAGCCTTACAAAAATGCGCTTGGCATGTTTGAAATCTTTGACGGGAATGCAACCAAGTATATAAATGGTACGGCCATCACCATGACATCAGGTAACGTCACCTTGAATGATGGGTTCTATTATGGCCGCGGAATCAAGGACTGGCGGCTCATTTCCGCGCATGCAAATGTGGATAAGTGGCCGTCCAGCACGGTGCATTGGGGCAGAAATGCAGTCATCGAGGCTCAGGGCGGAAAGCTGACCATCAATAACGGCAAGTTTTATGCGAAGGGAAATGCGGACTGCCTGCAGATCGAAGATGATGTGGATATCACGATCCGGGCCGGTCATTTTCAGCTTCATCATAATGATTACGTATATGCGGAAAGTAAAAATCTTGCCAGCTTCGGAAGTGACAAGATTACCGTGTATGACGGCAGCTACGGTGCTGTAGGATTTCCGGAAAGTGTTTACCTTTCTTCAGAAACCCTCGTTATTTATGCGGGAGAAGATGTGGGCGGAACGAATGTTGGCGACAGTGCCGATCTTGTAATGAATAATTCGAAGGATCTAGGTGAACCGTATTTTGAGGTTCGTCCCAGCCGCCGGAATCGTTTCAATCTGAAGGCAGAGGCAGCACCAGACGTGGAATGTCCGCTTCTGAATCCGGAGGTGGAAGGGTCACTCGGCTTTGTCAGCGATTGGGAACAGGTATTTACCTATCATCCGCTGGCGGACGAAAATCCCGGCTGGATGACCAATTATGAGGTTCAGGTTTATGATGATCACCAGAACAGGCTGAAAATCATGAACAACAAAGAGAAGCTGCTGTTTACGACCTATGGGGAATCGAATATCAATTACTTTGATCTTTCACAGTATTCGCAGCTTTTGAATCAGTTTCAGTTAGGGCAGACCTATTATCTGGTCGTTACGATAACGGAAATCTTTCCGGGCGCCAAAACATGGCTGATGTATTCCGGCAGCGCCTGTGCATTCCGGATCACGGACAGGATCGATCCGCCGGAAATCCTGACGGATCTTTCCCATACGCAGGTGTCATCAAGTGGCAATTATGTAACGCTAACCGCAAAGGCGGATGGCGCCGACAAGGCGCAGTGGATCGTCAAGAAAACAAACGGATCCGTTGAGAGGCTTGAACCGACTACTTTCAACAATGGAGAGGCTACCCTCTATATCAAAGTGGATTCTCTTCTCAGATGCACCTGTGTTTTCAGCAATGCTTTCGGCGAGACCGCAACCAGCGAAGCGGTGGTCGATTATCCGGCAAGCTTTGGCGGGAATATTACGCGGACGGCTTATTCCAGTCAGGGAGTCATCTATCTCCGGCAGCCGGGTGGAACCCAGGGGCTTGGAGCGGAGTATGTCTGGTACAAGGACGGTGTTGCGCTAACGGATCAAAGCCATTACAGAAATATGTGCGAAACACTGGCGATCAAAAATCCGACAACGGCGGATTCGGGAACCTACTCTTTCGTTGCTTTTACCGATGGGGGAGACATCATTGAGAGTCCGACCATCACGCTTACGGTGATCGATGAGGAGGCACCGAATTATATTACGTCAGCCGTATTATCGTTGGATCTCGATGATCTATATGTCGGCGATCCCGCGCCGACGGATCCGGCAATCGTTCATTCCGATGATCCGCGGTTCATTGTGAACTCACTGAACTGGAAATACGGCACATATATGGGCGTGATCACCAGCCAGTATGCTGCTTTGGAAATTGAACTATATTCCAGCGCTCCGCTGACCTACTGGTTCCAGTATAACGCGGACGGCGATTTTGTCTGCATGATCAACGGCAGAAGAACGGTTGCGCATCTGTCAGCGAATGCAACGAACATGGGGGTTAAGGTAACCCTTGATTTTAATAATAATTTCCCCATCCCGATTTCGCCGGTTGACAGTGTGCAGTTTGCCGAAAACACCTTCCAGCTTGTCAGGGCGGAAAATGTAAATTTGGATCTGGATATGACTGTGAAATGTCCTTCCCGTCATCAGACGAGACATACGATTCAGAAGGTAGAGCTTACGGATGCCAATAAGAGTCCGCTTCCGGCCGGCCTCTCTATGAGCAGCTCCGGGAAAATTACCGGAAAGCTGACAGAGACAAAGGATTCGGTCAGAACGGCGGTTACTGTAACGACAACCAACGGAGATACCTGGGGCGAAATGCTGTATTTCAATATTCATCTGTCCGAAGAGGAGAGAGAGAAGGCGGAAGAGAGTCAGGAGCAGCATAAGGAACAAGAAGAGGGAAAGCATGTTTTCACGGATTGGGAATACAAGGATGAGGAAATGCATTCCCGTACCTGTGCGGAGTGTGGGCTTCCCGAAAATGCATATCACTGCTGGGATGATGGCGATGTGATTCAGGAAGCAACAGAGGAACAGGAGGGCATTATCCGCTATACCTGTACCGTCTGCGGTTATTCCGTAGAGGAATATTTTGAATATGAGGAAGATGTGGAAGGACTTGATCCCTATAATCCGTTTACGGATGTTCGCACCGGCGCCTATTACTATGATGCGGTAAGATGGGCTGTGGAAAACGGGATAACAACGGGAACGAGTGCGACAACATTTGAACCGAAGAAGTCGGTTCAAAGAAAAGAAGTCGTGACCTTCCTCTGGCGTGCCTTCGGACAGCCGGAGGTTACCGGTGTGGAGAATCCTTTCAAAGATGTGAGCAGTAAGAAGTATTATTATAAGGCTGTACTGTGGGCGGTTGATCATCAGATTACGACCGGAACATCGCCGACCACCTTTGATCCAAACGGAAGCTGCAGCAGAGCGCAGGTTGTGACATTCCTCTGGCGCGCCTTTGGTTGTCAGGAACCGAAAACGAAAGAGAATCCGTTTACGGATGTGAAGAAAAACCAATACTATACGAAAGCTGTGCTTTGGGCATATGAGAATAATATCACAACAGGAACAAGTTCAACCACCTTTAATCCGTTCGGCGTCTGCGACAGGGCGCAGGTTGTGACATTCCTCTATCGGGCCATGCAGCTGGCTGAGTAAATAAAGGATAATTCGGACTTTATGAAAGAAGTTTATGTAATGAAAAGGGTGAATTATGAGAATTCCTGAATTTTTACAGCCCGGCGGAACAATCGGCTTTGCCGCACCGTCGTTTGGCTGTGCGATCGAACCTTACAAAACAGGGTTTGAAACTGCAATGTCGAAGTTTTCGGAGATGGGATACATCATGTATCCCGGTCCGAATGTTTACAAATCCGACGGCATCGGGATTTCCACGAAGCCGGAGGACGCCGCCGCGGAATTCATGTCCCTCTTTACAGGAGAGGAATGTGATGTTATGATATCGTGCGGCGGCGGAGAAATGATGTGCGAGATTCTGCCGTATCTGGATTTCGAAGCCCTTGCGGCGGCGAAACCCAAATGGTTTATGGGGTATTCCGATAACACGAACCTGACCTTCCTGCTGAATACGCTGGCGGATATGGCAGCCATCTATGGTCCCTGTGCGCCGACCTTTGGGATGGAGCCCTGGGCGCCCAGTGTTTTGGATGCCTGGGAAACCCTGACGGGAAACCGGCCTGAGGTGTATGGCTATGATAAGTGGGAAAAGGAAAGTCTGAAGGATGAGGAGCATCCTACGGCCCCCTATAATCTCACGGAAAAGTCCATGCATAAGTTCTATCCGGCCGCAGACCGGGTAAGGGGAGCAAAGTTTTCAGGACGCCTTCTTGGCGGCTGTCTGGATATCCTGGTGAATCTCTCCGGTACAAAGTACGACCGGGTAAAGGAGTTTGCCGACCGGTATCGGGAGGATGGTATCATCTGGTTCCTGGAGGCCTGTGACCTGAATCCCATGAGCGTGCGGCGGTCTTTGTGGAATCTCCGCGAGGCAGGCTGGTTCCAAAATGTGAAGGGCTTCCTGATCGGACGTCCGCTTCATTTCGGCGAGGATATGATGGGCTGCGATATGTATAATGCGGTCACGGACATCCTTGGCGGTTTCGGGGTTCCCATCATCATGGATCTGGATATCGGACATCTCCCACCACAGATGCCTATTATTTCGGGAGCAAAGGCTGAGGTCTCAGCCCACCTGGAGGAAATCGGCATCCGGTACATTTTGTAACAGTTTTAGAAAGGAAACACCAGTGTATCTATTTGACATCAGCAAATTCAACGACACCATCAACACGTTTATCTGGACAAAGTTTGGTGTGTGGCTTCTCATTGCCACCGGTATTATTCTGACCCTCCTCACAAAGTTTTTTCAGGTGACCCATGTAGGACACTGGATGAAGAAGACGGTCGGAAGCCTCTTTGAAAAGAAGGTCAAGGGACATTCCAAGGATAAGGGATCTATTTCCCAGTTCCAGGCACTCTGTACAGCGCTTGCCGCAACCGTCGGCGTCGGTAATATTGCCGGTGTGGCGGCTGCCATTATGGCCGGTGGTCCCGGTGCGGTCTTCTGGATGTGGATCGCCGCTTTCTTCGGTATGATGACCAATTTCTCCGAGAATATCCTCGGTATCTACTATCGGCGCCGGAATAAGCACGGCGAGTGGTCCGGTGGTGCCATGTACTATCTGGAGGATGGTCTCGGCGGTTACAAGGGTATGAAGCTTGTGGGCAAGATCCTGGCTGTGATCTTTGCGCTTTGTGCGATCCTTGCGTCCTTTGGTATCGGAAACATGGGACAGGTCAACAAGATCGTGCTCAACTTTACCCGCGCATTCAAGAATAAGGCGCTGACGGATCATGTGCTTTATTCCTCCGGTGGAAAAGATGTTACGCTTTACATGCTGATCATAGGTATCGTTTTACTGGTTGTTGTCGGCATTGTGGTTCTGGGCGGTCTCCAGAGAATCGCTCTTGTGGCAGAGAAGATCATTCCTTTCATGGTGGTGATGTTCATCCTCGGTTCTCTGGGAATCATCTTCGGAAATGCAGCGCATATCGGTTCTGCGTTCAAAGCTATTTTCTCCATGGCCTTCTCCAAACAGGCTGTATGGGGCGGCGCCTGTGGTGTGAGTCTCAAGACGATCATGACACAGGGCTGTAAGAGAGGTGTGTTCTCCAATGAGGCAGGTCTTGGTTCCTCCGTTATGGTTCATTCCAATTCCAATGTTGTAGAACCGGTGAAGCAGGGACTCTGGGGCATCTTCGAGGTATTTGCGGATACGATCGTGATCTGTACCATGACAGCCCTTACGATTCTCACCTCCGGTGTGATCGATCTGAAGACGGGTGTTGCCGTTACGGATGATGACTCCACCCTTGTAGCTGAGGCATTTAATACCGTATTTAAGGTAGGAAAGTTTGAGTACGGACGGTATTTCATCGCTCTCGCAATTACGCTGTTTGCCTTTACGACGGTTTTGGGATGGTCCCACTACGGTACAAAGGCGGTTGAGTATCTTTCCGGAAAACATGCATCCGTCGCTACAAAAATTTACAAGGTTGTTTTCGTTTGTATGATTCTGTCCGGCGCACTGATGACATCTTCGATTGCCTGGGATATTTCCGATACATTCAACGGTATGATGATGATCCCGAACCTGATCGGTGTTCTGGCGCTTTCGCCGCTCGTCATGAAGCTGACGAAGAACTATGTCGACAGACGTCTAAAAGGTAAGGATGTGAAACCCATGCTCAGCCATTTCCCGGAGATTGAAGCGGAACATGAGCGGATCATCAAGGAAACCGGCGAGGATTAAACTACGAGGCTCTTGCGTTTTGATGATTTGTGTATTACTATAAGTATTACTATGGTTTGGTATATAGATATTGCCGGATGGCGATTGTTTTAAAAGAGGAGAATGAGTATGATATGTCCTTATTGCGGAAATGAGATTCCTGACGGTTCCCCCCGATGCAACTATTGCGGAAATGATCTGCAGGGAATCATGGGCGGTCAGCAGGATTACGGACAGCAGGGCTTTGACCAGCAGCAGGGCTACGGCCAGCAGCAGTTTGGTGCTCAGCCGCAGGATTTTGGCCAGCCCCAGCAGCAGTTTGCACAGCAACAGCAGATGCGGCAAAGCTTTGGCCAGCAGATGCGGCAGGGTGCACCCCAGGGTGGCATGCAGAGCCGGCCGGTTCCGCAGCAACCGGAGAAGAAGAGTAAGACAGGCCTGATCGTAGGCCTTTCCATCGGTGCGGCAGTTCTCGTTGCTGCGGCTCTTCTGATCTTTGTATTCGATGTATTCCATCTTTTTGATAAGGATGATGAAAAAAGCGGGAACTCGCAGACGTCCATCACAACGGAAGCAACGACCCAGCAGCTGACGACAGCTGCTCCGACAACTGAATTAACAACGGAAGCCACTACGGCAGCGACAACAGAGGCAACAACGGCGGCTACGACTACCGAGGCTACGACTGCGGCGACAACAACAGAGGCTACAACGGAAGCAGTAAGCTCGGCAGACATGACGTGGGATGCAACCTATGAATCTCTGCATACACCTTTCGATGCAAACGGCGAGACGGTATACGAGGATTTGATCCTTGAATTCTCGAGCACCGGCTTTAACCTGAAATACACCAATGTGGAATATCAGGGCGAAGTCTATCCGGATCTGGAGGAGTCCATCACCGGTACCTATAAGGTTGGTGATAAATATGTGACCTTCTATGTAGACGGTACGGAATTCGATAATGCCGAGATCAAGGGAGATACACTTGTATTCTTCGATTCGACCGGTGTAGAAGCCTTTACGCTGACAAAGAAGTAATATTCAGTACACCGTTTCTCAATTTGGAATCTGTGCACAGGAACCTATCCGAGGGGGATTCGATTGTTATATCGCGATTCCTCTCGTTTGTTTTTTATTATAAATTGCCGGCAGACTGTCCGGGGGGGCTTTCGATGAATGGGAGGAGTTGTCTGTTACGAATAATTAGGTGAATGAGAAGAATTAGGCGTTGCCTGATAATATGGTGAATGATCATGATGATTAATAATTCGAAAAACTCCATATATAAGAAAACCCTTCTCCTTGCGATTCCCATGATGATCCAGATGGGTATTACCAACGCGGTAGGTCTGATCGACAACATCATGGTAGGAAGTCTGGGAACGGAATCCATTACCGGTGTTTCCATCGGCGGCCAGCTGATCTTTGTATTCAATCTGGCTATCTTTGGCGGTATGTCCGGACCGGGGATCTTTGGTGCACAATACTATGGAAAGGGCGACAAGGAAGGCGTACAGAGTATCTTCCGCCTGAAGTGGTGGATTGCCATAGCGATTACTGTCGCAGGACTGTTTGTCTTTACCATGTTCGGGGAGCAGCTGATCACGCTTTACCTGCATGGGGAAAGTGCGGATATCGATCCGGATATTACGGTTTCCGAGGGAATGCAGTATCTGGGTATCATGCTGGGCGGTTTTCTTCCGCTGGCTATCACGCAGGTGTATTCGAGCCAGCTTCGGGAAACCGGAGAGAGTGTGCGGCCGATGGTGGCCGGAATTGTATCCGTGGTGACGGATATTGTGTTCAACTATATCCTGATCTATGGGAAATTCGGTGCGCCCCAAATGGGTGTTCGGGGTGCGGCTATCGCAACCGTTATTTCGCGGTTTGTGGAGATGGCGGTTCTTGTGATATCGGCGCATCTGCATACGGACAAGCATACCTTCCTGAAGGGGATATACCGGAAAATCCGGGTGCCGCGGCGTATTCTCCTGCCGGTTCTGGCGAAGAGCTGGCCCATGTTTATTAATGAATTTATGTGGGCAGGCGGCATGGCCGTTCTGACGCAGTGCTATTCACTTCGGGGGCTCTCTGTTGTGGCCGGACTCAATATTTCCAATGCGCTCTGCAATCTTCTCAACGTGGTCTTTATTGCGATGGGGCATGCCGTCGGGATCATTGTCGGGCAGATGCTTGGGGCTTCCGACTATGAGGGCGCGGAAAAAAGCGGTCTCAGGCTTTCACGGTTTACCGGATGTCTGTCGGCTGTTCTAACGGTTATTTTGATCGCGCTGGCATGGAAATTCCCGCTGATCTATGATACGAGCGCGGAGGTGCGGCATATCGCAACGCGGTTTATTGTGATCACGGCGCTGTTTTTCCCGGTGCAGGGCTTTCTGAATGCGATGTACTTTACGCTCCGGTCAGGTGGGAAGACCGTCATCACGATGCTGTTCGACAGTGTTTACACCTGGTGCGCCGGAGTTCTGACGGCGTTTGTTCTGTGTCACTTTACATCGCTCTCGGTATTTGTGATATATGCGATCGTGCAGACACTGGATATTCTGAAGTGCGTGATCGGATATGTTCTGCTGAAGAAGAAAATATGGTTGGTTAACATAACGTGATGAGCCGGTGACGGAGAGAGTCATTCGCTTGCCGGAAGGCATCTTTCAAATAGTGAGGGATTGCCTAAAATTGTTAAGAAAAACCATCTCTTATCATATAAATATTAAGCACAATATATAAAAATACTGCGTTTCAGTGCCGGTAAACCACAATGGATTCCCAGTGAACCACAAGATATAGGCAAAGTAATTATGTAAACATGCTTATTTAGCGATTTTATACAAAATTCACACAATTTTCACAATTCGTCATATTTGTTTTTTGTGAATATTGCACAAAAGGCTTGTGCATTTTCACGATTTTGCACAGAGACATCGGTTTAGTCTTGATGTTTCTGTGCTTTTTTGTTACTTTTTAGGAAATACTATGTTTTACAAGGCCGTGCTATGCCCTTTTTTCGGGTATCCAAAGATGTTTCTATGTTTTTTGGGTAGCTTTTCAATAAACAAAGAATCGTTCTTAGTGCGAGGTTTTGGGCATTTCGGAGAAGCGGTGAGGTCGGCCGGTCACTTCCTGCGGCGAGGTTATCGTAGGGTAAACCAACCCTGGTACAACGTTAGACTAATAGCTTGATGAAACGAATAGTTCTGTATATGTTTTATCCTGTTATTCGGAGAATGCTGTACACATTCAGGTGAGAGAGAATGAGGGTTTTTTTATAAGGAGGAGAGAATGAGAGTAACAAGGACAGCAAGAAGGGTCTGGGCGATTCTCATGTCGATCGTGATGGTACTGTCAACGATCGTAGTGGGGAAAGCGCCCGATGCAAAGGCTGCACCGCGCGGTTATACCGTGACCATTAATTTCTATGATCACGATAAGCAAACCGCGACGAATGCAACCGACCCGGAAATCCCAAATGGGAAGTATTTTATTTTGGTCGAAGCCAAAAATGATGCTAAGGGTTGGACGACCTATGCGATTCAGCAGGTGAATTTTGATCCTGCGAGTCCCACGACTACGGTGAATATTCCCGCGAGTGCATTTTACTGTGATCAGTATAATGGCCCCGGTCATACATTCTCCGGAAGGGACAATAATCACTGGCAGGGTTATTATGATACATCTCCTGCACAGGGATATTCCATGGAAAGCCCCAACGCCAGGGTTCGTATTTACTATAGCGAATCCGGTAATATTCCGCTTCATGAGAGTAATCATACGGAAGCAGAACTTCTGGCTATGTTTGATAATGATTCTGCGCCGGATGGATGGGCATATTGTCCGAGTGAAATGCAGTCCAAAAATAACGAAGGGGCTGTGATCAGTCTGTACAAATCCGCTTATAAGATCAATTATGAACTTCGCGTTAAATATGACGGCGAGGGTGCTTCGATTGCAGAAGATGACAAGTATTTTGCGGTTGTAGAGGTTGTACATAATTCACCGGGTAATACGTATTTCATTCAGAATCTGACTCATGATGGAAGCAGCAATACGGTTACCTACCCGGTTACAACCTGGCTGGATCAGAACGGAAATGAAAAGCCAACCGAAAAGCTGACCGGCCATGAAGATGGACGAAATGTATATATCTATAAGGTTAAAGATGGATTCGATGTTCCGAGCAATGCAAACTTTATTAATAAGGAATCTATGCTCGCGGCAATCGAAGCAGGTTCTCCGGTCGGAACGTATACATATTCCGGCGTAACATCAGAATCTGTCAATGATGATGTAAACTACATTACAACAATTTCCGATACAATCAATATGAGTGCAATCGTAACCTCCAACGATTACACTTATCTGACCGTATTACAGAATGCGGTTAACTATGGCGTTACCGCAAATTCAATTGAGCTGAAGGGCCATAGCCAGACAAATCTGGCAACGAACACCTATAAGGGAAGCACGAATCTTGATTCAAACCTTTCCGGTCCTTTGGATAAGAATCTTCATGAAAAATTCAGTGGAACCGCTGCGGGCGTGTTCCTTTTGGGCGAAATTGAAGGTCAGTTTATTGTAGGTAATGAGACGTACGGTAACCCGGTTGTTATTACCGGCGCAGAACCGCTGAGTACTTATGTGGTTGATGATACCTCTACACATGATAAGGTGATTGCGGTGAATGCCGATAAGGCATCCATCAACGATGCTGTAAATGGTATGATCAGCGATATGCAGACTGTATCCCGGAATATGGCATCGCATGATCCTACACTTACACCGAGATCGCTTGGTGAAAACAAGTATGAAATCGATACGACCGGTTTCCCGGAAGATGCGACAATCTACATCAATGCAGATGATATCGTTACCGCTGTGGAAGCAGGGAATATCACAATCAAGAAACAAAAGAATCAAGTTATCGTTTTCAATTTTAAAACCACAACACATC
>CACYDN010000266.1 GCA_902773185.1 uncultured Lachnospiraceae bacterium
TGCGAAGGCGAGTCATCAGGATACACATTTATGTGGTATCCTGTTTGACGAGCCCGCAACATTGAGCAAGCTTGCTTGCGAAATGGATAAGCTCGAGAATGGTGCTCTGCTTACAGAATCCTCCATCTAAGGGTGACGTACTGTCGAGTGGGAGGGGCCTAGTGCATCACACCGAAAAATAACCCTGGTCTCCGGCCTTCTTCACCATGGCATCGTACTGCTTATACATATATTGAACCTGGTTTTCCAGAAGATAATAATGCATGCAGTAGGGAACCAGAAGTACAAAGAGCATGACGATGAGCGGAAGGATCACAATTTTCTCAGAAACCACCAGTGTCAGAATGGAAATCACCGTGCAGACCGCCACCAGGAAGAAAACCAGAAGATGTACGAGTCTCTCATGTGAAAAGAAGGCAATCTGATCCTTGTGACGGCGAATCGTATCCTCCCAGTCCCGCTCCTCATCGGAGGCGAGAATACCGTCGATGTATTTCGTATATGCAAGAATTCGTTTCTTCATAAATATGCTCCTTGTGTGATAAATCTGTTTTCCGAAAAATCAGCCTCAGAATAGAACATTTTTAAAAATTGTTGCGTGGCCCGGCGTTTTATGTGCCGGGGGCTTATCGATCTCCCTGCACCTTGCTGCGTATAAACAGGCCGGCATCGGGTTTATCCGTGATGATCGCATCCACGCCCATACGAAGGAACTTCCGCATATGCCGGATTTTGTTTACGGTCCAGGGCATGACAGGGACACCGTGACGGTGCATCCTGTGCAGAAATTCGTGTGTTACAAGTGTGTAATGCGGTGAGATGAAATCGCATTTGCAAGCTTTTATACGGCGCATGGGGAAATATTCATTAAAGTGGCCACGGGGGCCGAAATCGCGCCGTCCCAGAAGAAGGCCTGTTGTTACTTCCGGCCAGAGCTCTTTCACGCGGTAGGGGACGGAATCATAGAAGGATTTGATGGTAAAATCCTCCGGTTCACAGTATTCTTTGAGAATCTGGATGACCTTCTTTTCAAATCCGCCTTCTTTGAGTTCGATATCCATACGGATCCGGCCTGTGCAGAGCCGGACAACTTCGGTGAAAGTTGGGATATGATATCCTTCCTGCCGGGCGACAGATTCCATTTCGCGGTAGGTCTGCCAGGAGATGGGGCTGTCGTTGAATACGCTGTCGTGGATCACCACGAGAGTGCCGTCCTTGGTGCGGCGTACATCGAACTCCGCCATATCCGCTTTCATGCGGATGGCAAGCTCGAAAGATTCTATCGAGTTTTCACGCGGCGCCAGATAGGATGCGCCACGGTGTGCAATGATCATAGTATGTTTCTTTTTTTTAGACTTGCAATTGAACATGTAAATTCCTTTCTGTCCTTTTCCCAAACACTGAAAAAGATGTACAAGAATATGTTAGCACCGGATTCCGCAATCTTCAATCAGCAAGTTGCATAAAAAGAAATGTATATTTCCTGAAATTTCTACTTCCGGGCGATTGCCCCGCAATCGTGGGGCTTCCGGAACCAAACATTATAAAAAATGCAGTAAAATTGCGAAGGGATAGAAAAATGTGATATACTAGCCATGGGATTGCCCGAGCGAAGTGAGGGAGGATCCCATGGTCCTGAGCGGAGCGAGGGATACACGATGCGAGCGGAGCGAAGCAGCGTACAACTGCGAAGCAGATGCATGATTTCGCGAAGCGGAAGCATGGTACAATTATCGATAGTTGGTTAGTCGCCGGGCATTTCATGCCCTTCTTCAAAAGATAAGCTGATAAATAACAGTCAGGTTAATTCGAAACGGAAACGATGGTGTAGAAAGAATTTGTTGCTGTCATATTGACAGATGAAAATGAGGGATACTATGGGATATTGTCAGTTTTGTGGGAATATAATAGGTGATGGAGATGGTTTTTGCCAGGCGTGCGGTTCACCGGTTTCGGGATATCAACAGATCACGCCGCAATTTCAGCAGGCAATGATGCAGGGGCAGCAGTATGAAAACCCGCAGTATCAGCAGGCGATGACGCAGGCTGAGCAGTATGGCGCTCCGCAGCAGGCAATGATGCAGGGGCAGCAGTATGGAATGCCGCAACAGTTTGTTGCGCCGGAGAATCTGGCAAATATAGCTCCATCCGGAAAGCAAAAAAACAAAAAGGTTTTGCTTATTGCTATCATTGCCGTTCTGGTTGTGGCCGCCGGAGGGGTGGGGGCATTTTTCCTTTTTGGCAAAAAGAAACCCAAGGAAGCGGAACAGGCATTGAAAAACTATTTTGAGGCTGTAAACAGTCTGGATATGAATGCTGTTTACGATGCTTGTTACCCGGCCGGTTCAACGGCAGATCGTAAGACGAATGTTTCTGCGTTTCAATTTTTTACACGTGAGCTTCTATTTATGCAGGGGATCCCGCAGGGGTTGGAGATGATGCGGATGGACCATGATTTAATGACCGCTTATTATTCGGATTACGGCTATACCGGAAGCTATAGTGATATGGCAGAGGAATACCGGGCGGCTACATCGGACAGTTCACGGATTAAGGAGGCTATGCCGGGGTTCAAAGCCTCTTATACGTTAAAGAAGCTGGAGAAGGCATCGGCATGTGAAATCAGCTATCGAAATGGGTTGAAGTATGTTGATGTTGATAATATTGAGGAGCATATCGAATCACAATATGGTATTCAGATAGAAAACGGGGAGGTCTATGCTGCTGAAATCGGCATCTACTGGGAGTATAACGGAATGCCCTATGGTAATAAAAAGAGTTGGTGGGAGATTGACGCTTTTCAGAGAGTAACGGAGAATAACCAGAACTTTAACAGTTATGAAAGCACCATCGATTATTTCGATCAGCAGGTATACCATACGCTCATCTATAAGTGTGACGGTGAGTGGTATGTCTGGAATCCTTATATCATAAAGAATGCCCAAGTGTGGTACATTGAGATGCACTAATAAGTCATAAACAGGAGTAAACAATGGCAGAAAATACTAGCAATAACAATAATAACAAGGATGAATTCGAGCGGTACTGCTACATGTGCCGCAGGCCGGAATCGCAGGCGGGCAAGCTGATCTCCTTCACGGATACCGTTTTTATCTGTCCGGACTGTCTGGAAAAAACCTTCCAGCAGATTCAGACCAGCCCCATCATGGACTTTTCGCGGCTGCCGGGCATTGATAACTTCAATATGTTCATGCCCATGGGTGATATCCCCGAGTCGCAGAAGCTGAAGAAGAGAAAGAAGAAGGCGGCTGCCGGCGAGAAAGCAGACGGCTCTTCGGAAGGGGAGAAGAAGCTGACACTCCGGGATATTCCGTCCCCCAGAGAAATGAAGCATGCACTGGATCAGGATGTTGTCGGCCAGGAGCATGCGAAGAAGGTGCTTTCGGTGGCGGTCTACAACCACTACAAGCGTGTTCTGAGCCTGGAAGAGGGTGTGCAGGAATATGCGGATCTGCCCGGTGTGGAAATTGAGAAATCGAATGTGCTGATGCTGGGTCCCACGGGTAGCGGTAAGACCTACCTTGTGAAGACCATTGCGAAGCTTCTGGATGTGCCGCTTGCCATTACGGATGCGACCTCCCTCACCGAGGCCGGTTACATCGGCGATGATGTAGAGAGCGTGCTTTCCAAGCTTCTGGCAGCTGCCGGAAACGATGTGGAAAAGGCCGAGCATGGCATCGTCTTTATTGATGAGATCGATAAGCTGGCGAAAAAGCAGGAGCAGCGGAGTCGCGATGTGAGCGGCGAGGCCGTGCAGCACGGACTTCTGAAGCTTCTGGAGGGGGCTGAGGTCGAGGTGCCTGTGGGCTCCGGGTCGAAGAACGCCATGACGCCCACGACCATGATGGATACCACAAACATCCTCTTTATCTGCGGCGGTGCATTCCCGCGTCTGGAGGAGATCATTAAGACCAGACTTACCAAACAGAGCTCCATGGGCTTTGGCGCGGAGCTTCGGGATGTTTATGATGAAGATAAGAATATCCTGATGAAGGTGAAGACCGAGGACCTTCGGGAATTCGGTATGATTCCGGAATTTCTGGGCCGCCTTCCGGTTGTGCTTGCCTTGCAGGCGCTGGACAGGGATATGTATGTCCGTATTTTGAAGGAACCCCGGAATTCCATCGTGAAGCAGTATCAGAAGCTCTTCCGTCTGGATGAGGTAAATCTCATCTTTGATGATTCCGCCTATGAGGCAATTGCCGAAAAGGCCGCGGAGGAGGAGACCGGTGCCAGAGCGCTTCGCTCCATCATGGAAAGCTTCATGCTGGATCTGATGTACATGGTGCCGAAGGATGACCATATCGGAAGTGTGGTGATCACTGGCGATTACATCCGCGGGACAGGCTCTCCGGAAATCCATTTCCGCGGGGAGGATGTTAACTGACCGGTAACTCCATAGTTTCGAAGCGGATGAAGAAGGGGATTTTTTGCTGCAATCGATCACGAATCAGACAGGAGGGGAAAGCTATGAAAAAACGTATTTTGTCACTGCTTCTCACGTTTCTTCTCATTTTGAGCCTTGTACAGGTGACCGGATACGGCGCATATGTAAAGGCGGATGAGGGAGAGGAGGCACAAATAACCGTCGAAGACGAAGAGTCGGGGAATCTGGTCGGCTGGTTTGTTACCGATGGAACACCGGCATCCGAAATTGGGGAAGTGGATGCGGAGAATATAACGACGACGATGCCGTTTTATTCGGTTTATAAATATGGGTATTCGGAACAAATCTTTTCTGCGAAAGAGGTTGGAAACATCAATTATCTTTCCGGAATTGCGCTTTACGTAACCGCTCCTTATTCCGGCGCGAATGTAAAGATTTTTCTTGCGGATACCGATAAGGATAATCTGAATGACGGTGAGGAGATCCTTCTGGATGAGGCCGCAGAGGTTTACAGCGGTACAGCGCCCTTCGGGGAAACA
>CACYDN010000267.1 GCA_902773185.1 uncultured Lachnospiraceae bacterium
CCATTTTAATAAACACATATTTATTAGATTGAAATGTGCCGGGGAATAAATATGTTACACTACATCCTTATGTTTTTAATATATGCAGGATTTCTTGGAATCGTTTATGAACTGAAGAATGGTTATAGAGCTGACAAGAACACGGTGAACTGGACACCGGCGGTTCTATTTGGTGGCATATATTTCATTTTGCTCACAGTACTATATGAAAAGCTTCTTGTTTATATTCTGCTAAATAAAGTTAACAGTCATGGCACCTTCCTGGCTTTTTCAACCATTGGAAGCGGAATGTACATGGTTCTATTTTCACTTGGGACGCTTGCCCTCAGCAAGCTTACCCTCTGCAAAAGCCCTGATCTATGGACATACACTGTATTCGTAATTGGACTTTTTATAAACGTCACACTGATGTTCAAAGTTGCCACTCTCAACTACGCAGAAATGGTTAATAATTTTGGCAATGCAGTATTTGAGGATTTCTACATCTCTCTTTCCGAGACCAAAAGAACCGATACAGCAAATAGGCTGCTGGACCTTAAATGGATCGTCATGTGTATTCCAAGTGTGTTTTTTACAATTCAAATCGCGAAAGACCTGAAGGAGGACCCGCTTTAAAGCTATGCTGTCGTATTCCAATACAGCATTACATAATTATTCTCAGTGCACAGAATCATAATGTGCTCAAACGGATCCTCCTCTGCCATAGTGTATGATTCCGACACTTTCTCGAGATCAATCTTTACTGCATCCTTCATGTTTAAAACTATGGACTTCATGAAAGCGATATCGTCATCATTCGCCCTTACAAATTCCTTTTCTTTGTAGGCTTCACTGATAATCGTCGATTTATCGACAATCAATTGTTCCATTGCTGCCTGCCCGAATGAACGCCGGTCCGGAAACTCACTTTTTGCCGATATTATCATATACAGTTCTGACTCAAACTCTTCAAAACATTTTCCGCCAAAATATACAGTGGTCATATATCGAGTTTCTCCTTTATCAGCCTGCCCAATTCTTCTGCCTGTTCATGTCCTTTTTCCGTAAGACCTATATCTGTTGCCCCGCAGATTTTATTTTCGACGTTCCAAACAGTTTCTCCGTGTCTGGTGAAATAAATGCTCTTTCTCATGTATCATCCCTCTGCATACCGGTTTTTCCGGTATCAAAAAGGAGACGGGGCTTATCCATCTCCTTTTAAATTTCCATACTATTCGTCATTTTCTTCAGCCTGTTTCACAGCCTCTTCTTCAGCCGCTTTTTCAGCCTTCTCTTCGGCCCTTTTCTTTTTCCGTATGGTTATTTCTTTTCGTAGTACACTCTCCGTCCTTTCCTCCGGTGGATCAAACATGTATTTCTCTTCCGGCACCTCTTTCTCCTTCAGCTTGTTATAGATATGCTCACGGAAGATGGCATACAGAACGGATGCGATCGGGATCATGATCAGCATTCCGGTAACGCCGAAAAGCGTACCGCCCACGGTCACCGACATCAGTACCCACATACCCGGAAGACCGACGGAGCTTCCCACGACGTGCGGATAGATGAGGTTTGCATCCACCTGCTGCAGAATAATAAAGAGGATTGCAAATATGATTGCCTTCGTCGGTGAAACGAGAAGGATTAAAAGGAAGCCGACCGCAAGACCAATGAATGCACCCAGAATCGGAATCAGCGCCAGAAGCATGATCATCGTACCGATAAGGAGTACATAAGGCATGTTGGTAATGGTCAGAACAATGATGAACTCGCAACCCAGCATGAATGCATCCAGACACTGGCCGGAAATAAAGTTGCTGAAAGTCCGGTTCGATACCCGGAGCGTATGCAGCAGCTTATCTGCCTTATTGATAGGAAGAAGGCTGTAAATGATCTGTCTTCCCTGACGGCAGAGTGTTTCCTTGCTGCCAATGATATACAGAGAAAACACGAAGCTGATCAGGAAGGACGTCATACCGGATACAACGCCGGAAATGATGCTGAATCCGTTGTTGATGATCGATATACCCTTTTCCTGCAGATAATCAAGTGCAGGCTGCAGTGCCTTTTCCCAGTTCTGGGTATATTCCGTAATCTTCTCGGAGGCTTTCGGATGTCCCTCTGCCTTTTTTAAGAGCCACTTGGAAAGCTTATCGATTCCTTCCGGAATCTGTTTTGCCAGCGACACAACCGTCCTGGACAGCTCCGGCACAATCAGCATAATGATCATGACTACGACAACAATGGCAAGCACGATCACAATCACCATGGATAAGGCCCTTCTTCTGCCTGCCCATTTTTCATTCTGGTACTTTTCCTTTGCAAAAAGGTGCTTTTCCAGCTTGCTGATCGGTACGTTCAGAATAAACGCAAGTGCAGCCCCCAGAATGAAGGGTGAAAACACACCGATGGTTCCCGTAATCAGCCCTGCCACACCACTCAGATTACTTAGAACGAGAAAAATAACGATCAGCGCGGTGCCTGTAAAGACACGCTTCCGTACTTCTTCATCTTTCCAGAAATCTCTCATAAACAGTTCCTTCTTTCCTTATTCAGTGTTTCTCATTTTACCGGGATACCGAAAATGAAACGATTCGAACAATCGCTCATTGATATACCGGACACTGATAACAGAAACAGTATACAACTTTTTAGTATAAAAATGCAATTTTTTTATCCACACCCATGTAGCGTTTTTGTTGCCCGGATGGTATTATACTGTCTCGCCGTTCGATTCCCTTATTCCAACATATACAAAAAAAGGAGGCCCTGCCTCCTCTTTTTGTATATGGAGTTGGCGGGAATCCCTCCGGCGGCTCTGCCGCCTTTCAGGCCGGGCTTCGACATGAACGACCCACTGGGTCGTTCAATACTGTCTCGCCGTTCTCTTCCCGCCAACTCCACAAAAAAAGCACCTTCCGGTGCTTTTTTCATGGAGTTGGCGGGAATCGAACCCGCGTCCAAAGACTCGTCCATAAAAGTGTCTCCCATCACAGTCCAGTATTTCGGATTCCCCCGCGCCTGCGTCAGTGGACAGACTCAGACGGTCGGTAGCTTCATGAATCTTTTTCCGCCGCAA
>CACYDN010000268.1 GCA_902773185.1 uncultured Lachnospiraceae bacterium
CCCATTGTACCGATTGCTGTACGACATGCGCCTGCGATTACAACCTTCTTTGCCATTTAAACATCCTCCATTTCTTTATTTGTTCACGGAACTATGGCGTCGTCCGTAATAGATTACCATGAAAACTAACATGATAGCCATTTTTCATAATAACATAAACCAAGGTTTCCCGCAATAGAGGGATGACAGGAAGTTAATCATTTTCCGATCTATTTTCTTCTTCTCTGACCATAATCAGTTCTCCGGCGTGTCCTGCCCCCGCCGCCGCTGCATTTTCAGGCTCATCCGCCTGAATTACATGGATTCCGGTGTGTTTTTCTATCCGTTTGGCCATACCGGAAAGCCTGCTTCCGCCACCGGAAAGCAGAATACCGGATATTGTAGCATCCCCTGCAAGCTCAGGCGGTGCCGTTTCAATCACGTGGCTGATGCAGTCAAGAAGCTGTCCTGTGATTTCCTCCAGAGCTTCCGCCGTTTCATTGCCCGAAAGCTCCACCCTTGCCGGAAGACCGTTCACAAGGTTTTTCCCTTTTACCTCATAAAAATTATCATTGGCGCGCTGGATCACGGAAGCCACTTCAATCTTTCCGTCCTCTGCGGAAAGAGGTCCAAGCTCCACATTATACTTCCGCCGCACATAGCGGATAATGGCATCTGTGAAATCATCCCCTGCAATCGGAACCGATTCGCCGCAGGCAATACTGCCGGCCGAGATCATAGCCACATCCGTCGTGCCGCCGCCGATATCGATCACAAGTCTCCCCTTTGTTTCCATGATGTCGATTCCCGCACCGAGAGCGGCCGCAAGGGGATACTCGATCAGAAACATGTTCCTTGCACCTGTCCGGGTGATGGCATCCTCCACCGCACGCTTCTGCACCTCGGTAATCCCCATGGGAACCGTTACGCACACATTGGGTCTGCCCCAGATTTTTTTCCGCTTCAGGGCATTCTTATAAAAGGCCCGGATCATCCGCTCCGCCATGGTGTAGTCTGAGATCACACCGCGCCGGATGGGGGAGATTACATCAATTCCCTCCAGCGTCCTGCCGGTCATCCTCTTGGCCTTTGCCCCGACAGCGATGATCTTTCTGGTTTTTCTCTCAACGGCAATCACCGAAGGCTGACGGATCACGATACCCTTATCCCGCATATAGATTGCGATACTTGAGGTGCCGAGATCCATCCCGATATCCACCCGAAACATACTGTCCTCCATAAAGGAAACCGGTGCCTCCCAAACGGGTAAGCACCGGCATCCGCGTTTCCTTCAATCTTATTTAAAGTCATCGCCGAGCAGCAGACGCTTGTCCGGAGTACCTGCACTTTGTTCTCTCTTTGTGCAGTTCTCAATGGCATCATCCACTGTCTGGATCAGACGATCCAGATTGCCGGCTTCCATAGCCAGAAGCACGTTATTCAGCTTATTCTCAACACTGTCAGCAGGACGGAAACCTCTCTGCAGTACATAGCCATGTACAACGCCAAGCATATCGTCCTTCTCAATTCTCTGCATTTCGATCATATGCTCGAATTCATCCACAACCTCCGGTACATCGTCGAAGAGCTTGTAGATGGATTCCGCCTCACCGGTCAGGATGATGATGAAATCATTCTTATCCTTCTTGGAAAGCGCTACGATTTCTCTCAGTCTGGAAGGTTCGATACGTCCTGCACTCTCTACAACAAGACAGCCGCCCTTCAGTTTTGACAGAACATCAAGCTTTGCTTTGTTCAGCGCCTGTGCTTTGATCTTCGCAATGGTCTTGGAGGAGCAGATACCCATGTCAAAGAAGCTGCGGGCAAAGTCCTCACCTACACAGACAGAACCGAACCCGTACTGTCCGAGGATAACCACGTTTCTGGACTCATCATCCTTATGTGCAGCAATATCATTGAACGCATCGATGATCTGCTCGGTCGCCTCGGGAATGGCCAGATACTTTTCAAGATAGAATGCCGCAAGCGGAAGCTGGTCACTGTCACCTGCATCATAGATATCAATCTCAATGTTATCCGCCTCAGCCAGACGCTTCTCGGCAGCAGCAATTTCCTGATCTGCTTCTTCAATAGCCTTCTTTGCATTGGCAAGCTTCTGATCCGCTTCTTCCGCCGCTTTCTTCTTCGTCTGATACTCTGCATCCAGTTCTTTCCTCAGAGCATCATATTTCGCGTCAAGATCGGACTGCTTCTTGGCAATAGCGGCAGCCTTATCCTTGGCCTCCTTAACTTCCTTCGCCTTGGTGGCTTCTACTTCCTTCTTCTTTGCTTCGTAGTCCTTTACGGCCTTCTGATCGTCGGCATCACGGGTCTTTGCTTCTTTCTGGAGTTCGCCGCGTTTTGCCTCGTTTGCCTTATTTCTGGCTGCAATAAATTCTTTCTTCTTAGCTTCCAGGCTTTCCAGATACTTCTTCTCTTCATCTGCCGCCTTGGAATCCCGAAGAGCTGCTCTTGTTGTCAGCTCACCGATCTTCATATGAGCTGCTTCCGTAGCCTTCACAAGAGCCTGAACATTCTTTTCTTCAGTAGCTTTGGCTGCTTCCGCATCCTTCACAGCCTTTTCGGCTTCTGCCAGCTGTTTCTTAACTTCTTCTACCTTCTTCTGAGCCGCCTTGATAGCTTCATCGGCCTCAGCGACCTTCTTCTCGCCTGCAGCCTGCTTATCCTTTGCAGCCTGCTCTGCAGCTTCCAGTTCAGCTCTTTCCTTCTTTGCTTCTTCCTCTGCCGCAGCCTTTGCCGCTTCTACTTCCTTCGCATGCTTCTCGAGCTCAGCCTTTCTTTCCTCTTCCGCATCGACCTCAGCCTGCTTGTCGTCTTCCGCAAGCTTATCCATCGCTTCCTTCGCTGCAAGAACAGCATCGTTCAGTTTTACTCTTCTGTCCTTTTCTGCATTGGCCAGTTCTTCGAGTGCTTTCTCAGCTTTGACAGCCGCATCCGCTTCTTCCTTCTTTGCAGCGTCTGCTTCAGCTTTCAGAGCTTCAATATCCGCAACCTTGGATTTCAGCTGTTCAGCTTCCTTCTCCAGACGCGCTTCTTTGAACTTCTCAAATTCTTCCGCTGCATTGCCGAAGGAGGAAAGAACCTTCTCTGCATCCACCTTCTTCTGCTTAGCGGCATCTATTGCATTCTTAGCTTCAGCCTTTTCCTTTTTACGTGCATTCTCAATGGCTTTCTGACGAGCCTCTTCAGCGGCTTTCTTCCGCTCGGCCTCGCGTTCCTTCCGCTTCGCTTCTCTTTCAGCACGCTTCTTTTCCAGCTCGGAAGCTCTCTTCGCAGCGATTTCTTCTGCACGCTTTCTCGCCTCTTCAAGCGTCTTCCGGCGCTCCTCTTCAGCCTTACGTGCATCCTCTTCCGCTTTCTTCTTTGCTTCCTCAGCTATTCTCTTCTTATTTTCTTCTTCCTTCTTTGCAGCTTCTTCTGCTGCCTTTTCTTCTGCGCGCTGTTTCTCATACTCAGCCTTCTTCTTCTGAGCCGCCTTTTCACGGGCTGCTGCAATCCGGCTCTGTTCATCATCGGCACGCTTTATACCGGAAGTAGAACGTTCTCTCTTGCCGCCTTTTTCCTGCTTTGCCTCTTCTTCCTGCGAAACCTCTTCGCCGGCAGGAGCTTCCTTCTCCTCCTTCTCCGGTTCGAAGTCTGCCATCTTCTTTACCTGTGCATCGAAATCGGAATCATCCTCATCATCGATGTCGTACATGGTATTGACGTCGTTCGTCGGTGTTTTTCTATTCTGCGGCAGGATGCTTTCCAGATCATCACCCTTCTTCTTAACCTCACCTTTACCGGTAGATTCCCACTTGGAATCGGAACCGGAAACGGTTTTGTCGGAGAAGGAAATCTTATCGCCCTTCTTGTTATCGATAACGGTAACCTTATCGTCCTTCTCGCCGGCAAGCTTCAGGCCAAGGCCGCCTTCCTTCTTGGTCGTGCCAAGACCGCCACCGAGGCCGCCAAGGCCGCCGCCAAGACCGCCGTCTTTACTCTCCGTACTGCCAAGGCCACCCGAAGGAATATCTCCCAGGCCGCCGCCAAGGCCGCCGCCAAGACCGCCACCAAGACCGCCGAGACCTTCGGATTCTTCTTCTTTTTCTGCAGCTGCTGCTTCGGCTTCAGCTGCTTCTTCGGCATCCAGAGCCTCAAGGTCGATACCCAGTTCCTCTGCACGCTTCTTTCTCTTTCTTTCTTCAATCTTTGCCAGTTCTTCCGGTGAAAGAGTCTTATACTTTGTTTTGGACTCCACCTTCGGTTTCTGGCCTTTGTTGGCGAGCTGGGCTGCCTCCTTCTCTTTCTTGAGTTTCGCAGCCTTTTCCGCACGTTCCTTCTCAACCTGCGCACGTACCGCCGCGATCAGCGCTTCTCTTTGGTCAACCGCCACTTCCTGTTACCTCCTTTGTCCTTTGCTTCCCCTGATAAGTACACTTCTGTTTTCTCCATAATTTTTCATGAAGAAAAGACCGTTTTATCCCTAACTGTTATTTTATAATTTTATCCCTAAAGATGCAAGCAATTCCTCTGTTTCTTTGAGTTTTCTTGCTTCTTCATCAAAGTTTTTGGTGAGCTGGTCCGCGCGCTCTTTAAGCTCCTCGGACTGCCTGTTTTGTTTATGTTCCGGAATATTACTGGTTCGGAACAGATCGGAGCTGAGCTTACGGAAGCTCTTTTCTTCCGGAATATCAAACTTCGGCGGTGCACTGAGATCCTTAAACGGGTCATCCCTAGCAGGTTCCGGCTTCACTTCAGGTGCCGGCTCGGAAATTTCTTCCTCGTATTCGGGTTCGTATTCCTCTTCGTCCGCAGCCGTTTCCGGTACTTCCGCAGTCGCAGCCTCCGTTTCTTCTTCGACAGCTTTTTCAGCTTCTTCTTCGACTACCGCTTCCACTTCATCGACAGCTTCTTCAGCAACTGCTTCGTCTGTCGGCTCGGATTCTACTTCAGATGCCGTTTCCGGAATTTCTTCCTCGTATTCGGGTTCGTATTCCTCTTCGCCCGAAGGAGCTTCCGTTTCTTCGATAGGTTCTACTTTCTCATCTTCCGCAAGCGAACCCGCCATTGCGGCTTTCAGATTCAGGATTATCTTTTCGGACTTGGTTACTTCCTCATTGTCCGCTTCCGTATCCACCTCATCCTCTTCGCCGAATTCATCCTCGGCCAGGAAGTCTTCCTCAACATAGTTATCAAGAACTTCAGGCGCTTCCTTCACGGAAACCGCAGGTTCTTCTGCTTCATCCATCGCCTCAGATTCGGATTCCGTTTCCGGTTCAGCCGTTTCTTCCGGTTCGGATTCTTCGTCCGTTTCAGCTACTTCGGTTGCTTCTGTTTCAGCTACTTCTTCAGCCGCATCTTCCTCAACCGCCTCTGCTTCCGGTTCTGTAACTTCCTCTGCTTCAACTGCATCTTCTGCTTCGGATTCTTCATCGGGTTCCGGTATTTCTTCCTTCTCCGGTTCGGATTCTAATTCAGCTTCCGCTAAAGCCTCTGTTTCAGATTCAGCCTCAGCCTCAACTTCTACCTCAGGCTCAACTTCCGGTTCTGCTTCAACCTCGGTCTCGTTTTCGGATTCCGATTCGGTTTCTACGCCATTCTCAGTTTCAGCTTCCGGTTCTGCTTCAACCTTCTCTTCCGGCTCTGTTTCAACTTCGACCTCAGTTTCGATTTCAGGTTCAGGCTTAGCCTCTTCTGCAATCTCAACCTCAGCCTCATATTCCTCTTCTGCCGATACATCGGCATCGGATAATTCAATTCCTTTTCGCTGCTCTTCCTCGAGTGCCGCCCTGAGTTCTTCCTTTTCTTCGTCCGCCTGCCGCTTTTCAGCCAGCTTCACCGCATTGCGGGAATCAAACGCCAGTTTGCCGAAAACAAAGGAAGCTTTCATCTCCCGTTCATTCTCTTCTTCGATCAGCTCAGCAATGCTGTCGGATTCCGGCGCAAACCCATCGTCGAAAGATACGGATACAATATCCGGAACCTCGGGTTCCTCCGGCTGCGCTTCAGCCTTCTCTTCGGATGCATCTGCCGACTCCGCAGATTCTGCTTTTCCGGCCTTTTCTTTCGCATCCGCGTCATTCACTGCCTCGTCTGCCGATTTCTCAGAACCATCCTCGGACTTCTTATCATCGCTTCCGCCGGATTCAGAGGCGTTTTCGTCGGATGGATTGCCTTCAGCCGTTTCCTCGGCTTTTTCTTCGGCATTCTCCTCTCCCTCAGCCTCATCCTTCGACTTCTTCTTAAATTTCTTTTTAATAAAACGTTTCAGTCCCTTTTCCAGACCGTCTTTTTCTATAGGTTCGCCCGTACCTTCACCTTCCGACGTGATCAAAGCATCGGGAAGATCCGGAAGAACCGGTTTTTCCTCTTCCGTAAACTGTTCCGGATGGAGGCGCCGCATATCCTTGATCAGTTGGGCTGCTTCCTCTTCACGGAGCGTCTTCTCCTCTTCATCCGCATCCGGCTTCTCACCATCCGCATAGATGTAGAAATACTTTTCCGGATCCTCGCCGGCCTCAATATCCCGGATGTCCTGAATATGATGGTTCGACTTAAACTGTGCCACATAGTCATGGGAAACAATATCCGAAACCACATGTTCCTTCAGCAAACGGCTGAGAAGATACAGTTCGAAGCTCCAGGTTTCATCCAGATTATCCTGATAGTAGGGATAAAGCTGTTCATAGAGTTTTGTCAGCTCCACCTTCTTTGCCTTATCCATGATGTAATTTGCCTGAAGCTTTTCCTGTTCGGACTGAGAATTGATCTGAAGCTGCTCCAGATACTTCTCCGCCAGACCGAAATAGCCAAGTTTTAAATAAAAGTTTTCCAAGCAAAAGAGGATGCGGTTGGACTGGGGCGCCATGTTATGTGCCTTCACATAGAGCTGCCGCGCTTCCCGGAGCCGTCCCACATTCTCATAAACCTCTGCACAGACGGCCAAAAACTGAGGATTCAGAGATTTTTCCAAATCCTGAGAGTCCAGAATTTCTACCGCGAGGCCGTATTCGTGCGCCGCGGCAAATTCCTTGATCCTGTTTACACTGGCCATACTAAGTCCGGAACTCAAAACGTCTTTTCCTCCAAGTCAATATTACATATTATCGTCATCTTCGAAGACCTTTTCAACCTTCTCAATAACGGTCTCTTTCATATTTCCTCTGGTCTTCTCATACTGCAGACCGGATTCCATGATTTCCAGAAGAGGCATACGGAATCTTGCATCGATATCCTTGATGTATTCCATCAGAACATCCTTGATTTCGATTACGTATTCCTTCTCCTTCATTTTTTCAACCATCTCTTCGTAATCGAAGCGGATGATCACGCGCATTTCCTTCTGTTTTCTGCCGCAGATGATGCACTCCTCTGCACCGGCCTCATTGACATGTCCGCAGTTGCAGGTCCAGATCATACCATCGGAACGATACTTGGCTACCGCATCAATTCCTCTCTTCTGCTTCAGATTATCCAGACGACGGAGACTCATCTCCACATCCATCGGACTGTCGTTTACTGCATATACGCCACGCGGTGTCGCATATTTGTTTACAACGATCTTCACATCCTTCAGCAGATGGAAATCATTTACGGAAAGGTTGCAGTCAACAAATTCCGATTCGATGGTGGAAAGATTATTGTTCTTTGTAAATACAAAATCCACATTCTTGATCACGAGCTTTTCTTCATACAGATTGAAGAACTCCACATCCGTGCGGACGGAAAGCACATCCTCGTGATTGTAGTTGTAGCAGATCATCTTCATGCGGATATCTGCGCCCTCACCCTCCAGGATCACCTGTACCGGACGGGGAATTACGCGTGTATAATAATTGGAAACATACAGTTCCTTGTAAAGGGAAGTGTCTTTCACCTCATTTTTGGTGATTTCTACGGCAGTACCGGAAGCAAGGATACCGAAAGAACCGGCAGAGAAATCAGCATATGCCATCCGCATACCGATGATCGCATTGCATCCTTTTTTCTGACAGACTTTGATGAGACGCTTTTCTGCGGTCTCACGGCACTTTTCTATCTTGGCCATATCCTTGTCCGAAACGTCGGAAACGTTTGCGGCAAGTCCTTTGATAAAATTGGAACCCAGGATTGCCTGACTCGCAATAAAACCGTTGTAACTCTGAATCGTGTACCCCTCAAAACCAGAACCCGTTGTTACTAAAACCTCGTCTGCCATTATATGGCCCTCCCCTTTTTATGTGATATATATTTTTCCCGCGCTGACGCGCCACTGTTCATTATAACACTTTCACGCACTAAAGAAAACCGATTTTTCATTGTTTTCCGGGAAAAATCGAAAGGGGTGCATTGTTCTTATATGTGATATACCTGTAGGTCAGGCTGAAGTAGGACTGTTCTTCGCTTTCCTCCACCACTTCCCAGTTTTCTTTTTCATCCAGATCCGGGAACCAGGTGTCCGCATCATACTTAAATTCGATCCGGGTAATGTAAGCCGTATCGCAGTACGGTTCCAGCATTTCATAAATCTTTCCGCCGCCGATCACATAAACCTCATCGGAAGGATAGCGCTGAAGCTCGGCAAACAGCTCCTCCCGGGAATGCAAACAGACAGCATTATCTACAGCATAGTCCGGATTCCGGCTGAGGATGATATTGGTTCTGTTTTTCAGCGGTCGTCCGCCCGGAAATCCATCCAGTGTTCTTCTTCCGAGAACAACAACATTTCCCGTTGTGATTTCCCGAAAACGTTTCTGGTCATCGGGAATCTGAACAAGCAGATTGTTCCGGCTGCCGATGGCCCATCTCATATCAACTGCTGCAATCAGTTTCAATTTGAACTCCTTTCCACTTCATCTACTTTAAACTGCGATCGGAATATCCGTCACCTGCGGTCCTGTTACGTAATCTTCCACCGTAAAATCATCCGGTGTGAACTGATAGAAATCCTTGATCTCCGGGTTCATCGTTACCTTCGGTGCCGGATATAACGGCCTTTGGATCAGTTCTTTTACGATCGGTACATGCCGGTCATAGATATGCGCATCCGCGATCACATGGAGCAGAACGCCGGGCTTAAAGCCGGATACCTGCGCGATCATCATCAGCAGCGCCGCATACTGCACCACGTTCCAGTTTCCGGCAGCGAGAACATCCTGCGAACGCTGGTTCAGGACCAGGTTCAGACGGTCCCCGGTCACATTCCAGGTGGTACCGTATGCACAGGGATAAAGATGCATATCCGCAAGATCACTGTGTACATAAAGATTCGTAAGCATGCGCCTGCTGTAGGGATTCTCTTTCAGATCGAAAAGCAGGCGGTCCACCTGGTCAAATTCCCCTTCCTTGTAACGATGCGGAACACCCAGCTGATACCCGTAAGCCTTCCCGATGGAACCCGTTTCATCAGCCCATTCATCCCAGATATGGCTTTTCAGGTCATGTACATTATTGGATTTTTTCTGCCAGATCCAAAGCACCTCATCAATAGCGGATTTGATATAGGTTTTCCGGAGCGTAATGGCGGGAAACTCCTCCGCAAGATCGTAGCGGTTCACCACACCGAAGGTCTTCAGTGTATAGGCAAAGCTTCCGTCCTCCCATTTAGGACGTACCTTTTCTCCCTCCGTAGAATATCCTTCTTCAAGAATTTTTTTACACATATCGATAAAAACGGTATCTGCGCGGCTCATAACAAGTCCTTTCTTACCACGAAACGGCCCTACAGGTAACTGAAATCCCCAAAACGCAACAAAATCGAGCGATTTTGACAATTTAACGACGTGAGGAGACAATTCAATTCAAAAATAGGATTGTGGTCAATTTTTGTGATAGGATAGATTCAGGTGAACAACCTGTCCACCCGGTATGGTTTTTTCTCATAACCATATCAGTATATCATATTTTACCCCCAAAACAAAACAGAAAGGAAAGAAAAAAATGCAAATGGAAGTTTTTTGGGGCGATCTTTTCCGGACGCTCAGACGAGCGCATCATCTGACTCAGGATGAGGTTGCCTCCATCCTACACACCACACGTCAATCTGTCAGCAATCTGGAAACCGGCAGGATTCAGCCAACACCGGAGGTGATTGCCGTCCTGTCCAATATCTACGACATGGATCTCATCGATTATGCCACGCAGTGCATGCCCATCGAATACATTGCCGAACAGAAATCCTTCAAGTACAACATGCCGGAAACCCACATCCCCAAGAAAGATAAAAAGGTTCTGGACAATGCCGAGCGCCGCGAAAAAAAGAGACAAAAGAAAAAGCTCCGGCTCCGGAATAATACCGGAGAGGAGCCTATCGATCTGATTACGTAAATTACAGCATGGCAGAAAGGATCTTCACAGCCTGTTCCGGCCGTCCGTAATCGATTTCCTTCCGCGCAATATAAAGCTTATGGCGTACCGTTTCCTTTAACGCATAATCGAGCGTCTTGGTGATGCGATCACGTGCCTGCATGACTTCGTTTTCTTTCAGGGATTCCACGATGAGCTCCACCCGCTCCAGTACATCCTTATTGGGCAGGCGGATACCGTTATTCTTCGCATGGAAGATTTCTTCGATCCGGCTGTCCGGCGCTTCCATACCAAGCCAGTCACAGAAACCGGAAGTTACGTTCTCCCATTCCTCCATCATACGGCGGAAATGGATTTCGGCCACCTCCAGGTCTTCCTCCTTGGCCATGTTCACATGGTCATCAAAAGCGTCTGCCAGACGGTAGATTCCCAGCTCACGGCAGGACTCTCTCTGTTCCCGGGAAAGATTCATGTACTCTCTTACCTCTCCGGCAAACAGGTTTGCGGCGATTGCATCCACAGCATCACCGTAGTTTTCCGCAAAGGTCCTGGCAACCTCCCGGTAAAGGTTCATGTCTCCGCCGCAGCTCTGAAGACCTGTGCTGAGAAAGATTCCGTATTTCTGAAGCTTTTCCGCCTCAGCAGCGCGGTCCTTAATTTCCTGCAGGAACTCTTCATCATCCGGCAGCATCTTTTTCGGTGCATTCTTCACGATGATATCCAGGAGAATCGCCTCCTGTACGGGTTTTCTGATCACCCCGTCAAAGCCTTCCTTTAGAAGCGCATCTTCATCTCTTTTCTCATCGGTCTCCAGCATACAGTAGATTTTGGAGTCGCGGCAGCGGCTTCCGCCTACACTCCGCAGATTGTGGAGCGTCTGGAGGCCGTCCATTCTTGCCATGGTAAGGGTCAGAAGCACCACGTCATAGCGGTCCTTCATGGCCTTTTCCATGCAGGAAATACCATTCTCCGTAACAGTCACTTCGCACCCGGTTTTTTCCGCCGCTTTAGCGAGCGGACCGGATAATTCCTCATCGGATTCCACCACGAGGATATAAAACTTTCCGTCCCTGGTATAAAGCTCCAGTTCCTTCTTAACTTCTTCCTCTTCATCAGCAGCCTGGTTCCCGCGGATCTTTTCACGGACAGCTGTTGCAAACTTCCCCAATAACATATTTTCCCCCACTTCAAATTGAACATGCTTTGGCCGATCAAAGCCGATGATTCTTCCCGGAGTGATCAGCCTTCCCTATTTTCCATACCGGATTCAGTCTTATTTCAGCCTTCCTTCATCACAATCTTCCGGAAATTCTTCTTGCCGCGGCGAAGAACAAATTCCTCTTTGAAGTCGTCCGGCGTATAAACCGTTTTTACATCGGTGACCTTTTCTCCGTTCACCTGTACACCGCCCTGTTCCATAGCTCGGCGACCTTCCGTTTTGGATGATACAAGGCCTGCCTTTGCAAGGAGCGTTGTGCATTCGATTTTTCCGTCCGTAAAGTCGTCAGCGGTAAGCTCAGCCTCGGGCATATTCTCGGTTGTGCCGGCCATGAAGATGGCTTTGGCCGCTACGTCAGCCTTATCCGCCTCTTCCTTACCATGAACAAGACCGGTCAGTTCCTTTGCCAGAACCTCCTTCGCCTTATTCAGTTCCTGGCCTTCCCAGGCTTCCATTTCTTTGATTTCCTCAAGCGGCAGGAAGGTCAGCATCTTGAGGCATTTCAGAACATCCTGATCGCCCACATTCCGCCAGTACTGATAGAATTCGTAAGGTGTGGTCTTATCCGGATCCAGCCATACCGCACCCTTCGCGGTCTTACCCATCTTCTTCCCTTCGGAATTGAGAAGCAGCGTGATGGTCATGGCATATGCATCCTTCCCGAGCTTCTTACGGATCAGCTCTGTGCCGGCCAGCATGTTGGACCACTGGTCATCGCCACCGAACTCCATATTGCAGCCGTATTTCTGATACAGCATGTAGAAATCGTAGCCCTGCATGAGCATGTAGTTGAATTCCAGGAAATTCAGTCCCCGCTCCAGTCTCTGCTTATAGCACTCGGCTGCAAGCATCTTATTGACGCTGAACTGGGATCCGATGTCCCGGATAAAATCAATATAGTTCAGGTCTCTAAGCCAGTCGGCATTATTGACCATCATGGCCTTTCCTTCGCCGAACTCAATAAACCGGCTCATCTGCTTTTTAAAGCATTCGCAGTTGTGGTCGATCATCTCTGTCGTGAGCATCTGGCGCATATCCGTTCTGCCGGAGGGATCGCCGATCATACCCGTTCCGCCACCCACAAGGGCAATCGGGCGGTTGCCGGCCATCTGCAGACGCTTCATCAGGCAGAGTGCCATAAAATGACCGACATGCAGGCTGTCAGCGGTCGGATCAAAGCCGATGTAAAACGTGGCCTTTCCGTTATTTACAAGCTCGCGGATTTCCGCCTCATCCGTTGTCTGCGCAATGAGTCCGCGTTCCACAAGTTCCTCATAGATTTTCATGCTGCTACTCCTTATCGTTTCATTTCATAATATGATGTTGGGGTCAAAAGGTATTTTGCCCCCAACTGATGTCTAC
>CACYDN010000269.1 GCA_902773185.1 uncultured Lachnospiraceae bacterium
CTGAGCAGAAAGCAAGAAAGTTCCGGAATATCAGTATGGAACTACTATATGCGGCTGAAAAGTTCATAGACGGAAAGAAACAGATCGGAAACAAAGCTCTGGAAAGGGATACCGTAGACAGCGTTCTGGATGTCATTTTTACCGTCCATAAGGGAAATGCGGAAAAGCCCAAAAAACTGATGAACGACAGAATCTTTGAGCTTTATGATAAAATAGATCAAAAGCTGGGCAGACCCCTGAGAGAGATGAATTACCATCCGGAATATCACTACGGTGTTGATCGGGCAGTGGCCAAATTAAATGCATCGATACCGAAGGTAAACAGCAATATACCGAAGGAAGTGATGCAGGGAAAACAGCAGCAGGCAAAAGTTGAGGTCAGACTGCCCGCGTAACGGGTATGACGGACTGTGACGGATTTCCGGCTCACAAATGAATCATAACAAGCGAAACGGTATGGCTAACGGCGATTTTCCAATTTCAGGAAATCCTCATAAAATCCGGGATAGGATTTTTTGACGGCACCGGCATCCGTGATGGTGACGGGACCCTCAGAAATCAGAGACAGAACCGCCGCTGTCATGGCAATGCGGTGGTCGTTGTGGGAATCCACGGTTCCGCCCCGGATCGTTCCGGTTCCGCGGATGATGAGCGTATCATTTTCCTCATAGGCTTCTCCGCCCAGAGATGTGATGCAGTCGATCACAGTAGCCACCCGGTCGCTTTCCTTGATACGAAGACGCTCAATGTTACGGAAGACAGTCGTTCCCTCTGCAGCTGCCGCAACGGCCGCAAGGATCGGAACAAGATCCGGGATATTCGCGGCGTCAATTGAAAGCCCCCTCAGAGGGGCTTTTTTCGTGCGGATCTGATGGCGGAGGTGAGGCAAACCGGATTGCGGCTGGCTTGATATTTGATTGGCCGAGCATGCATCATCGGGCAGGGATGCGATTTCCGCCCCAAACTGCTGCAGAAGATGCACCATTTCTTTATCGCCCTGGCAGGAATCCGGATTCAGGCCGGTAACGGTAACACCCTGCGGAGAAAGTGCGCCGGCTGCGAGGAAGAAGGCTGCGTTCGACCAGTCTCCTTCTGTGATGAGCGTTTCCGGGCAGTGTGGCTTTTGTCTTCCGGGAATATGGAAGACAGTGCTATTGGAAGACTGCTCTTCGGAGTTGTCTGCCGTGCCTGTGGGAGCCGTAGACTCTGTGGAGTGAGTTTGCGGAGAGACCTCAGACTCTTCCCGAATGGTGATCCCGGCTTCCCGGAGGCAGGCAAGGGTAATATCCACATAGGGACGGGACTCCAGCTTGCCGGTCACGGTAAGGACGCTGTCCTCCTCGGCAAGAGGAAGCGCCAGAAGAAGTCCGGTGATAAACTGCGAAGAGATATTTCCGGCGATGGTGTAGCTTCCGCCTTTCATCTTTCCGGATACCGGAATCCGGTCATACATGGAATCGGTGTCGGGTTTCGGAAGTCCGGAACCGGTGTTGCTATTTTGAAAAAATGCGTTATTTGCAGGGGCACGGTCTGGCGTCTCGTTAGGATTTACTTTTCCGGCCAGGTAAACAGAAATATCCGTACCGTGCGCAGCCATTTCCTCCTTTAAAGGAGAAAGCGGCCGGGAGGCCAGGCGGCCGGCAGTCCGGATTTCCGCATTACAGCCGAGAACTCCGAGAATCGGCAGAAGAAAGCGAAGTGAGGAACCGCTTTCGCCGGCATCCATTTTCACCGGCGTTGGATGATTCGCATTAGCTTCGGTCGATGCATCAGTTCCATCCTCCGGGGATTTTTTATGAGACCGGTCGATAGGCGTAACAAACAGGGCTTCACCATCTCTTCTGATATCTGCACCGAGTGCGGTCATGCATTGGATGGTTGCCTCGATGTCCTTTGATGTCGTGGGACAGATGATTTTGGTTGGTGCATCCGAAAGAGACGCCAGCAGGATGAGCCTGTGGGCGAAGGATTTGGAGGCTATGGCCGGAATCGTTCCGCCGAAGCGGGAAACGTCCGGATGCAGGGTAATCTGTTCTGCCATGTGTTACCTGTATATCCTTTCCGGTTTGTTACATATGATCGATCGGGTATCATGTTTCTTCATGAAACGATATCGGCAGACGATGTCAGCCGGATGTTTATGCGCCGTCAATCTGCTCCTTGGCCATCTTTCCGTCGTGCAGGAGCTGCATCATCCTTGCGCTGTCGTTATCGCGAAGTGCATCCCGGTATTCGGAGAGGGCATTGATCAAAAAGTCCAGCTCATTTTGAATGAAATCCTTATTTTCCATGAAGATTTCGGTCCACATGGTTTCGTTCAGCCAGGCAACGCGGGTCATATCCTTGTAGCTGCCGGCGGAAAAGCCCTGATGGGAGAGGGCCGTAGGACTTTTGATGAAGGCATTGGAAACAATATGCGGCATTTCCGAGGTGAATGCGATCATTTCATCGTGATTCTCCGGGGTACAAACGGTAAGCTGTCCGAACCGGCAGGGGGAAAGCGCATATTTCACGCGGTCAAGGAGGTCCTGATCTTCCGGGTTCTCCGGTACTATGATCATGGAGGAGCCGGTGTAAAGCCTCCCGGTGCTGTATTTATAGCCGGAGTAGCGCTTGCCGGCCATGGGATGGCCGCCCACAAACGTGAAACCGTATTCTTTTGCGGTGGCATAAAGCTCGCGGCAGATTTTTCTTTTCAGACCGCCGGCATCGATCACAAGGGCACCCTTTTTGATATGCGGCGCCATCTCCTTCACCCAGCTGATGATGCGGTCGGGATAGAAGCAGGGGATGATGAGGTCACATTCGCCGATATTCTCTTCGGTAAGAGCGTCGTCAAGCGTCCCTTCCATTTTCGCAAAATCGATGGTTCCCTGACTTCGGTTCCAACCGAGAACCTTTGCATCGCTGTAGGCTTTATAAGCCTTGGCAAAGGATCCGCCGATAAGGCCCAGTCCGGCAATTCCCACCGTTTTCACGCCGGAACGAGTGAAATCGTCGGGGTTCAGGGTGATGGGAACCGGCAGAACCTCCGGCGCTTCGGAAATCCGCCTGGCGGACTCCACAATCTCCATAGATTCCATCAGCTCGGGATCAATCTTCCAGGTATCGCCGATCAGACCGAGAATGGTATGATAATCGCCCTGAGAAAGATTGGTCTTCAGTCCCTGCGCCTCAATCCATTTGATCAGTTCGTGTATCTGGTCCGCGGAGGCTTCTTTTTTCAGTACTAAGATCATGGTTTTACTCCTGTTTTCTGCTGTGTAATACTGCTTTGTACAATTTTATATGATTTTTAACGATTTTTCATGCTTATCATATCTTTCACATTCTACCGCTTTCCCGCGTGAAAGTAAAGGGACAGAAATCATTGTTTTTCCTTGCCAGGTTTGCTATACTATGTAATGATACACTTTTTTACGGCGGAGAATCCCGCCGGAGAAAGCGTAGACGGTATGGCGGGAATTGTCAGAGGACGTGTGGCGGTTTCCTGCAGGTTGAGTAACGGAGATGGATGCATGCTTCTGCACGTTTTGATGATCATTGCGGGTTTTATCCTGCTTCTCAAGGGAGCGGATTTCTTTGTGGACGGCGCTGCTGCGCTGGCTGCCCGTTTTGGTATTCCCCAGATTGTGATCGGGCTTACCATTGTGGCCTTTGGAACCAGTGCGCCGGAGGCGGCGGTTTCCATCAATGCAGCAATTCATCATAATAACGGTATCTCCATTGGCAACGTGGTGGGGAGTAACATCATGAACATCATGCTGATCCTGGGTATTACCGGTGCGATCAGTCTGATGCGGGTCAAAAAGAGTACGATCAGGATCGATATGCCCGTGATGGTGGTTGCATCCTTTTTGATGTTCGGCATCGGTTATTTCGGAAAGACCATCGGGCGGCCGGCGGGAATTCTGTTTCTGGTGCTTCTTGTTTCCTATCTGTTATATCTGGGTTATTATTCCAAAAAGAACGGCGCGGATACGGATGTGGAGATTAAAGAGATCAAGGGATTTCTGCTTCCGATTTTTATTCTGGGCGGTCTCGCGGCCATTATCATCGGCAGCCGTATGACGGTGAATGGTGCCAGCTATGTAGCGAGGGAATTTGGTCTTTCGGACAGGCTGATCGGACTCACCATTGTTGCGTTCGGAACATCTCTGCCGGAGCTGATGACATCTGTTACGGCGGCGAGAAAGCACAATGCGGATATCGCAATCGGCAACATTGTCGGAAGCAATATCTTCAATATTCTGTTTATTCTGGGTATGACGGCAACCATTCTGCCGCTGCCCTTCATATCCGAAGCCGCGGACTTCACCATAGATGCGGGCGTAGCCATTCTCGCGGCCATGCTTCTCTGGGTGGCTTCCTGGGACGGCAAGGTGGGACGCAGGTTGGGCGTGATCCTACTTAGCTGCTATGTGGTATATTTCGGCTATCTGGTGGTGAACAAATGAAAAATGTAGCAGCACTTTTATTTATCATCCTGTTCGCTGTGGAACTGTATTTCTCTGCGGCGGGATCGGCTCATAAACGGAAAAAACTGCTGAAGGGGTGGAACCCGGTGAAAGGGCGCATCCGTTCGGTGGAAAAGAAATTCGATCCGCTTCTCCGGAAGAATATCTGTGAACTGACCATCGAGGCAGATGAGGGGCGCATGGTCTATGCAAAGGACAGTGCTATGTTCTGCATCTATGAGGAGGAGGAAGAGGTCGATCTGATGGAAAAAAACGGCGTGCACCGTTTCCGCGGGAATGACCGCGTGGATAAACGGGGCAGAAAAGAACTTCTGCTCGGTACGGTGCCCATGTTGGTCGTTGTCGCACTGAGTGCCGCGATTGCGATTATTTTCTAGAGGGAAGAGGTAGGAAAATGGAAAAAAATAAGGTATCAAAGGCAAAAGGTACCAAGGGTGCCGTACATGCAAAGGGTGCTAAAAAGGCTGAAAAAGTCGTGATGGACAAGAAGGCCGCGAAGGCGGAGAAGAAGGGAAAGAAGCAGTTCGAAAAGGGCTATGAAAAAGGCCTGAAAAAAGGCGGCGCGGATCGTATGCTTTCCAAGGTTGCCGTGATGCTGGCTCTGACCGGTGCGGCGTTCGACATTATGAACGATGTACGAAACAAGAAGGAAGAGGAGCAGAAGAAGGAAGCGCAGAAGTCGGAAGGATAACCACGGGAGAGAAAAACTCGCCCGAAAATATAATCAAAATGAGGAGAAAAAGACATGAGCAAGAATTTTGCAGACCTGCTTGAGAAGCTTTCTCAGGTAGAAAAGAAGAAGGTATCGGTTGCGGTAGCGCAGGATGATGAGGTACTTATGGCTGTGAAGGCCGCAAAGGACCGCGGCATTGCGGATTCCATTCTGGTTGGTGATGCGGATAAGATCGCAGAAATCGCCGGCAATCTGGGCATGGATCTGGCAGACTATGAGGTGATCGATGTGAAGGATCCCATCGAGGCATCCCTGAAGGCAGTCAGCCTGGTACATGACGGTGTTGCCGATATGTACATGAAGGGTCTGATCGATACCAAGGACTTCCTGAAGAGCGTGCTGAATAAGGAGGTTGGTCTTCGTACAGGTAAGCCGCTCTCTCATGTCTGTGTATATGAGATGGAAGGCGTTGACCGTCTTCTCTTCCTGACGGACGTAGCTTTCGTTCCTTATCCGTCTCTGGAGGATAAGGCAAACATCATCCGCAACACGGTTGAAATCTGCGAGGCCTGCGGCGTAACAAATCCGAAGGTAGCGCCTCTTGCGGCAGTTGAGGTTGTGAACCCCAAGATGCCTGCAACAGTAGATGCTGCCGAGCTGACAGCAATGAATGAACGTGGCGAGATTGCCGGATGCATTGTGGACGGCCCGCTTTCCTTCGATCTGGCAACCGTTCCCGAGGCAGCGCAGCATAAGGGTGCAACAGGCAGAAAGATCGTCGGTGATGCAGATGTTCTGCTGTTCCCGGATATCCACGCAGGCAACATCCTTTACAAGGCACTTGTGCATTTTGCAAAGGTAAAGAACGGCAACCTGATCACCGGTACGGCTGCACCGGTTATCCTGACCTCCCGTTCCGACAGCTTTGAGGTGAAGGTAAATTCCCTCGCACTTGGCGCACTTGTTGCGGATTCTCTGAAGAAGAACCGCGCACAGTAAGCTGTCGTAAGGATTTCCGATACGGTGTTTCAAATGTTGTAAAAAAAACAGGGGTTTTCGGCCGGCAGGTTCCGGCGAAGACTACGTCTTTTCATACGTCAGCCTGTCTGACGTTGTGACAGTAAGAAAAGGAGAAATCATAATGGCAATTAAATCACTCATTATCAATCCGGGTTCCACCTCCACCAAGCTTGGTGTTTTTGAGGATACGAACCTGCTTTACGAGGAGACGCTCCGTCATACCACAGAAGAGATCGCACAGTTCGATAAGATCGTAGATCAGAAGGATTTCCGTAAGGAGATGATTCTGAACTTCCTGAAGAACCAGAACGAAGATATTAAGAGCTTTAACGTGATCGTTGGCCGCGGCGGCCTTCTGAAGCCCATCCCGAGCGGAACCTATTCCGTATCCGATGCACTCCGTCAGGACCTGATGGATGCTGTCGGCGGCGAGCATGCCTCCAATCTGGGTGGTATCCTGGCCAGAGAGATCGCAGATGAGATTGGCGTTCCCTCTTATATTGTTGACCCGGTTGTTGTAGATGAGCTGCAGGATGTAGCACGTCTTTCCGGTGTTCCGGAGCTTCCCCGCGTCAGCATCTTCCATGCGCTGAACCAGAAGGCGGTTGCCAAGCGTTATGCGAAGGAAAAGGGCGTTCCTTATGAGAGCCTGAACCTGATCGTTGTTCATATGGGCGGCGGTGTATCCGTTGGCGCACATGAGAACGGCAAAGTTATTGACGTATTTAACGCACTTTCCGGTGACGGTGCATTCTCGCCGGAGCGTGCAGGTGCTGTGCCTCCGGGAGCACTGGCTGACCTTTGCTTCTCCGGTAAGTACACGCAGAAGGAAGTAAAGAAGATGCTCATCGGTAACGGTGGTTTCAATGCTTACCTGCATACCAATGATGCAAGAGAAGTAAAGAAAATGGCAGACGAGGAAGGCGGCTTTGCAAAGCTCGTTCTCGATGCTTTCGTATACCAGGTTTCCAAGGATATCGGTGCGCAGGCAGCGGTTCTCCGCGGTAAGGTTGACCAGATCATCCTGACAGGCGGTATTGCTTACGGCAAGCACGTGACCGATGCTATTGAGGAGCGCGTTGGCTTTATTGCCGGCGTTACGGTTTATCCGGGTGAGGATGAACTCCTTGCGCTCGCTGAGGGCGCACTCCGTGTAATGAACGGAGAAGAGGCAGCGAAAGAGTACTAGTGCTTCCGTTTTTAATTAACACGACTATTTCTTGCCTGCTTATCCATGGCGCCCTGGCATTTCATGCCAGGCAAGTCTTGCAGTGCAAGACTTGGTTTTGCCTAAGCAAAACGCGTGTGGCTACGCCACA
>CACYDN010000270.1 GCA_902773185.1 uncultured Lachnospiraceae bacterium
CGGTCCAGTTATTTAAGAATCGTTATACTAGAAACTTCGGGCTGTTATGAACAGTTGCCCGTCTCACGATTCTAAGCATAAAAAACCACTTTAGACTATGAGACAGTTTACAAGTGTATCACACCTTGCCTCTCACGTCAAGATAAGATTGCGAAAAAAATAATAAAATTAAATGATAAAAAATAATAAAGCTCACGCGAAAACCGACGGAGCCGGGGCACCGTCGGTTTTCTTTCTCTCTCTCACACATGTAGTGGTATTATCTGGTGTATTCTTTACATGGATTCGGATATATCCTGTACAGCGGTTTCACCGCACCGGATTTATAACCGATCCAAACTTCCGGCTGGTAATTATCCTCGCGGATGTACAGGATCCAACATTCCGGATTTCCGTATTTTGCATTCTTCGTATACTTAAACTTCAGAAACTCGCTCAGATCATCCTTATCTTCATCATAGGTTCGATGTCCGCCGATCTTACCATCATCGTATCCGCCGACAGCCGCACCGTGCCCCATATCCTCCAGAAATTCATCGGTAAACTTTCTCTGCAGCAACGCATACTTTGATGTACCATCCAAAACGCTCTTAAACATGACGTTCTCGGCGGTTGCATATTTTCCGGTAAACACCCTGCCACGGCACCAAGCGACCATTCTGACATAATAGGAACCTTTTGATACACGATCCATATCATACCAGTGTCCGCTTTCGGTTACACGCTGACGTCCTACACTGCCCTTCACAGCCGAATCCATGGAAACCATCCATCCGTCTGCTACATCGTCATCACTGGATGCGCTGGCCAGATGAGCCGCATCATAAATAACCTTTGCCGTCTGAATATCCATAGACTTTCTGGCTTTATCGATATAACGGACAATGGCCGGATACATAAGCGATGCCAAAATCCCCATGATGGCAAGCACGATCATCAGCTCGATCAGGTTAAACCCCTTATCATTATTCTTTTTCTTCATTGCAGCCTCCCCTCCCCGGAAAGAAAAACTTCCGGTGCGACTTTGAACAAAACGATATGTGCAATTTTCACAAACTTTTTTGTTCATAGTTTATACATATATTTATACCATATTAACGGGGATAATGCAAGATGAAAATCAAATGTGCACAATATGAAAGAGACTGTTTTCCGCGATCGGAAAACAGTCTCCTCTTTCTTTTTCTGTTTGAAACAGGAAGTTTGATTACTTAAGAGTAACCTTAGCGCCCTCAGCCTCAAGCTTTGTCTTAAGATCCTCAGCCTCTTCCTTGGAAACGCCTTCCTTCAGAACCTTCGGAGCGCCCTCTACAGCGTCCTTAGCTTCCTTCAGACCAAGACCGGTTACTTCACGAACTACCTTGATGACCTTGATCTTGTTCGGGCCTACATCTGTAAGCTCTACATCAAACTCTGTCTTCTCCTCAGCTGCTGCTGCGCCCTCTGCAGGACCTGCTGCTACAACTACGCCTGCTGCTGCGGATACACCATACTTCTCTTCGATGGCCTTTACCAGGTCATTCAGCTCCAGTACGGAAAGCTTATCAATTTCTGCTACCAGCTCTTCGATTGTCATTTTTTTATTCCTCCGATTTTTATTATTGGATCCAAACGATCCGGTTCATTATTCTGCTTTCTGCTCTGCCACCTGATTCAGAACTCTTGCGAGATTTGTGATCGGGGACTGCAGAGATCCGAGAAGTCTGGAAAGAAGAACTTCTCTTGACGGAATCTTTGCCACCTCGGCGATTCCTGCTGCATCGTAGTAAGTTCCTTCTACGACACCGCTCTTCAGCTCGAATGCTTTTACATCCTTACCGAACTTTGCGAGTACTCTGGCCGGTGCTGTTGCATCATCCTTGGAAATTGCAATAGCGGTAGGACCTTCCAGATCCTTGTCCAGGTCAGCGAACTCAGTACCTTCGATCGCACGGCGGATCATGGTGTTCTTGTAAACCTTGTAAACCAGGTTTTCTTTTCTTGTCTCTTTGCGGAGCTTTGTATCCTGCTCTACAGTAAGGCCAAGATAGTCAACAAGGACAACTGACTTCGCTCCATCAAGATGGCTCTTGATTTCTTCAACGATCGGCTGCTTCTGTTCAACCTTTGCCACTTTGGCACACCTCCTTATGAATTTTAATGAGTGCTTCTGTGAAAAAGGGAAAAATAAACGACCGCGGAAAAGCGCGGCCGAAGAATACGAATTCTTTCTTCCTGATCTTTCCTCGGCAGGCAACGGGGTTCGTTTTACGCCTTGCGGCACCTGCTGTCTTCGGCAGCTCATCGGGCTATACTGTACCATAAACTTATCCACCTTGTCAAGTATGAATCGAAACGCATTTTCGGTTGACATAATCCGGAAACATTGCTATTCTCCCATATTTATTATATAATATGAGGTGTCAATAAACTATGAATATGAAAAACGAAAGGTGATAAACACTATGTGGTACGAAAGCGCAAACTTTTATCAGATCTATCCGCTCGGCTTCTGCGGCGCCCCCTTCGATAATGATGGAGTGACCGAGAACCGCATCCGTAAGGTAAAGGACTGGATTCCTCATCTGGAGAAGCTCGGCATCACAGCCATCTACTTCTCTCCGGTCTTCGAATCGGATACCCACGGCTACAATACAAGAGACTTCGGAAGAATCGACTGCCGCCTCGGCACAAATGAAGATTTTAAAGAGGTTGTGGATGCACTCCACGAAGCCGGAATCAAAGTCGTCCTGGACGGTGTATTCAATCATGTCGGCCGCGGCTTCTGGGCATTCCGGGATGTGCAGGAGAAAAAATGGGATTCCCCCTATAAGGATTGGTTCCATATCTCCTTCGACGGCAATTCCAATTACAACGACGGTTTCTGGTATGAAGGCTGGGAAGGCAACTACGATCTTGTTAAGCTGAATCTCCGGAACGAGGCCGTGATCCAGCACATCTTCGATAACATCCGTTTCTGGGTAGATACCTTCGACATTGATGGCCTCCGTCTGGATGTGGCTTACTGTCTCGACAGGGATTTCATCCACCGGCTGAGAGATCTCGCCAACGGCATCAAACCGGAGTTCCTTCTCCTGGGCGAACTTCTGCACGGAGATTACAATCTCTTCGTCAACGACGGCATGCTGCACAGCTGCACCAACTACGCATGCTACAAAGGACTCTACTCCAGTTTTAACAGCCTCAACATGTTTGAAATCATCCATACACTGACCCAGCAGTTCGGCCCGGAAAACTGGACCTGGTACCGTGGCAAGCATCTTCTCAGCTTCGTGGATAACCATGATGTAACCCGCATTGCCAGCAATCTCTCAAACCCGGCCCACCTGCCGCTGATCTATACACTGCTCTTCGGAATGCCGGGCGTTCCCTGTGTATACTACGGCAGTGAATGGGGTGCAACAGGCCGAAAAGAGGAAGGCGATCCTTCGCTCCGCATTTCCTATGATCATCCGGAGTGGAATGAACTGACAGACCATATTGCAAAGCTCTGCCAGATCAGAAAGGAACATCCCGCTCTCTCCTACGGAAGCTTCCGCAGTGTTCTCCTGACAAACAAGCAGTGTATTTTCGAAAGAAAGTCCGAGAATGAACGTATTCTCATCGCAATCAATGCGGACAGCGAACCCTTTACGGCTCACTTCGATGCCGGCTGCGGTCTGGCAGATGAACTCATCACCGGAACGAAGCATGACTTCGGTGGCGGCTCCACGCTCGCCCCATTTTCCAGTGAAGTATGGTTGATGGAGAGATAATACTTTATATGATGATACGGTTTCCGTGGATTGTTCTTTCATATTTCTCAGCGAAGGATTCTTCCAAATCGAGTCTGCAAATAAAAAGTCAAGCAGAAAATGATGGACCTTGAAAATTTCATACAGGTTGAAC
>CACYDN010000271.1 GCA_902773185.1 uncultured Lachnospiraceae bacterium
TCAGGATACACATTTATGTGGTATCCTGTTTGACGAGCCCGCATCATCGAGTAGGGGGATTAAATCCTCCCTACTCGATGATAATCTCAAGGGCTGTTCTTTTTCCTGCCACGCAGATGATGCCGGGTTTTGCAAATTTGCACAAAAAAATGCATTTGTCCGCACCTTTTCCGTTGCAGACAGAATAAAAAACATGTATAATGGGGAAGATTGGGACTTAAGGAGCTGAGGTTTTGTCCGGCCATATGTTTGGATGACTGATCAGAAACCGGGTTCCGGAGAGTTTATGAGATTTACGGAAAGGATGGGAGAGTAGCTTGATAAGTGACGCAATGAATGCGGTCGAGCTGGCCGAGAAAAAAGCGGATGAGACCGTTGCGGCTGCAAGAAGCAAGGCGGAAGAAATCAAAAAGGATGCCGAGACGAAAGCGGCAGCCCTCAAAAAAGAAGCGGAAGCCGGCGTGGAAGCAAATGAAAAGCAGCTTCTGGAAAAGGAATCCGCAGAACGTGCATCTGCAGGTGAAAAGGCAAAGCAGGACGCAGAAAAGAAAGCTGAAGAGCTGGAGAAGGAAGCCCTGAAGAAGGAAGAGGAAGCCATTGAGGCAGTCATCCGGACCATCCTTCAGTAGTGGAATATGTTAGAAATAAGTACGGGAGCTTTCCGGAACCGGATAGGAAACGGTTATCCGGAACGGAAAGATGATGTACATGGAAAGGCGGGATAACTTTGGCGATTGTTGAAATGCAAAAGCTCGGTGTTTACGCCCTGAAATCCAGGCGAAAAGAAACATTGGAGTTTTTGCAGAAGCTCGGAGCAATGGAAATTGCCTACCGGCCGGAAGCGGAGGAGCGGTTTGAAAAAATGGATACCGCGACGCAGCGAATCCGGTTTGAACGGATCGCAGATATGTTTGATCATGCACTGGACCTGATCAAACAGAATACGCCGCCGGAAAAGACCCCACTCCTCAGTGGTTTGGAGAGGGAGCTTATTTCCGAAGCGGAGATGGACGAAGTGATCCGGGATCGAAGCAAATACTATTCCGATGCCAAGAAGATCGTGGCGCTGGAAAAGGAAATTGCGGAGGCAGAGGCAGCTATTGTTCGAAAATCAAATAAGATAGAAGCATTACGTCCCTGGGAAAAGCTGGACATTCCGCTCAATGCGGAGGGAACGAAGAAGACGGTCTTTTTCATCGGGACGTTCCCGGAAATTCTTACCGAGGCGGATCTGGACAGACTCTGTCAGGGGGAAAGTGAAAAGCCGCTTCCGGTATCCTGTGAGGTGATCCATGCGGAGAACCAACAGACCGAAGTTTTTGTGGCAGCCCATAAGACTGTGGCAAAGGATGTAGAAATTAATCTGAAATCCAGGGGCTTTGTGAAAATGCCCTTTATCACCCACAGAACGCCGAAGGGCGGAATGGAAAAAAGGGAAAAGGAAATTGTTTCGGAGAAGGAACGGATTGCTTCCGTGAAGAAGCAGATCGGCGACTATAAGGAATATGCGGAAAAATACCGTATCGCCTCGGATTATTACCGGACGAGAGCGGAGAAGTACCGCGTGTTGGGAAATATCCCACAGTCCGAGCATGTTTTCTTCCTGGAAGGCTGGGTCGAAAAGAGCCAGGCAGAGAGGATTAAAGCACTTCTGGAAGAAAAATGCGGCGCGGTCGTCGAGTTGGAGGATACACGCGCGGATGAAACGGAACCCACGGTTCTGAAGAACAATGCTTTCTCCGAATCTGTGGAAGGGGTTCTCGAATCCTACGGTCTGCCGCAGCATAAAAAGGCGGATCCGACCTTTATCATGTCGATCTTTTATGTATTCTTCTTCGGAATGATGCTTTCCGATGCCGGATACGGTATCCTGATCGCTATCGCGACGGCAATCGTTCTGAAAAAGCGTAAGCGGATGGAACCCGGTATGAAGAAGATGATGAAACTCTTCTTCTGGTGCGGAATCTCTACAGCCTTCTGGGGCTTTATGTACGGCGGATTCTTCGGGGATGCCATCGATGTGATCGCGAAAAACTTCTTCGGTTATACCGGTGAAGGTCCGATCCTGAAACCACTCTGGTTTGCGCCTTTGGATAATCCGATGCGGCTCCTGATCTGGTGCATGCTCTTCGGTCTCATCCATCTTTTTGCCGGACTTGCGGTAAAGGGCTTTGAGTATCTGAAGGACCATGATGTAGTAGGATTTTTCAGTGATGTGATTGCCTGGTACCTGTTTATTGCAGGACTCGTCATGATGCTGCTTCCCACAAGTCTTTTTGAATCCGTTTCCGGTATCAGTTTCGGATTCCCCGACTGGTTGAAGCTGGCATCCAAGATCATGACCATAGTGGGACTGGTGATCATCGTCTTTATGTCCGGCAGAGCCAATAAGAACTGGGGGCTTCGGATTGCTCTCGGCGCTTACGATATTTACGGTGTAACCGGCTGGCTTTCCGATGTCCTGTCCTATTCCAGGCTTTTGGCTCTGGGACTTGCGACCGGCGTTATCGCCAATGTTATCAATATGATGGCAACCATGGCGGGAAGCGGTGCTGTAAAGGTGATCATCTTTATCGTTGTATTTATTTTCGGCCATCTGTTAAATCTGGCCATCAATATGCTGGGTGCCTATGTGCATACCAACCGTCTGCAGTTTGTCGAATTCTTTGGTAAGTTCTATGACGGTGGAGGAGAGCCCTTCAAACCGTTTAAAACAAGCTATAAATACGTTGAAGTTAAGGAGGAAATGTAAAATGTCACTTGGGTTTGTATTAGCTATTACGGGTGCGGCGCTTGCCACAATCTTAGCAGGTATCGGTTCTGCCATCGGTGTAGGTCTTGGCGGACAGGCTGCTGCAGGTGTTGTCAGTGAGGATCCCTCTAAGTTTGCGAAGGTGTTGATCCTTCAGCTGCTTCCCGGTACACAGGGTATCTACGGTCTTCTGGTTACGTTCATTACGCTTTCCCAGATCGGACTTCTGGGCGGCGATAAAGTTGCTCTTACCACATGGCAGGGATGCTGCTTCCTTGGCGCATGCCTTCCCATCGCAATCGTAGGTCTTATTTCCGCTATTCACCAGGGTAAAACATCTGTAGCTTCCATCGGTATCGTGGCAAAGAAGCCCGAGCAGTTTGGTAAGGCTATGCTGTTCCCCGCCATGGTTGAGACCTACGCAATCCTTGCACTTCTGATTTCTATTCTTTCTGTAACAAACATACTGTAACAGGGGATCAAAGCACGTATCGCAGTGTGCAAAGCAAAGTGCGGGAACCCGAATATTCTTAGGAACTGTGGGAGCGAAGCGTGCAAATCCGGGTTACAGAAAAAGAAAAATCAGGATTCAAACGAAGGGAGTTTTTACCCATGACAGGAATGGAGCGTATCATTGCTGAAATCGAATCCGCAGCCCGGGCAGAAGCAAAAGCCATAGAGGATGCGGCATCGAGGGAAGCGGATGCAATTCTGAAAAAATCAGAGGAAGAGTGCTCTGCATACAGGCTTGCAGCAAAGGAAAGGGCGGAGAAAAACGCTGCTGAAGCTGCAAAGCGGACAGAATCCCAGTGTCAGCAGCTGGAGAAGATGATCCTTCTCCGGAAAAAGCAGGAGATTATTCAATCCGTGATCGAAAAAGCAAAGGCAAGGCTGGAAAATCAGACACCGGATGAATATTTTTCCATGCTGCTTACCCTGCTGGGGCGCGTGGTGACTGCAGGAAGCGGAGAACTTCTTCTTTCGGAAAAAGATCTGGCCAGAAAACCCGCGGATTTTGAAGCATCCGCAAAGGCCCTTGCCAAGGCAAGAGGCGGAAGTCTGACCATTTCAAATGAACCGGCAGCAATAGCAGATGGTTTTCTTTTAAAATATGGGCAGGTAGAGGAACTTTGCAGCCTGTCCGCATTGTTTGAAGAAAAATACGATCTTCTGCAGGACAAGGTTCATGCAGTGCTCTGGTAAAGGAGGCATGAGATGAAGGATACAGATTACATCTATGCCGTTGCCGTGATCCGTGCGAAGGAAAAGAGTCTTCTTTCGGATGGAGATATCCAGGTTCTGACCGGCCTTCCGAGTGCGGATGCCGTTTTGCAGCATCTGAAGGACAGAGGCTGGGGAGACAGAGATACAAAATCCTCGGAGGAACTGCTTACCATTGAAGATAATAAGGTTCGGGAACTCATCCGGGAACTCCGGGTGGATCAGCGGATTCTGGATGTTCTCGGTTTTCCGAGAGATTATCATAATCTGAAAACGGCTATTAAACAGGTTTGTACGGGACATGAGGATGAGATGGCTTACTACGAGGATCCGGTTTATAACCGGAAATACTTCGAGGGTATCATTCGCGAAAACCGCTTTGACCAGCTTCCGAAGCACATGCAGAAGGCAGCAGCTTTTGCCAAGGAAATCATGCTCACCACAAGAGACGGTCAGCGCTGTGACAGTATCGTGGACAGTGCCTGTCTTGCGGCTATGCATGAGGAGGCGAAGGCATCGAAGGATGCATTTCTGAATGAGTATGTGGAAGCACGTCTTGTTTCGATGAATATTAAGATTGCCGTAAGAGCCTGTGATACGGGGAAGAGCCTGCCGATGATCGAGGAGGCGCTCGGTCCCTGTGACAGTCTTCCGGTAAAGGACCTTGCCAGAGCGGCGGCTGTTTCCAGGGAGGAAATCTATAATTTCCTGGAAAAGAAGGGCTATGGTGAGGCAGTGGCGGCCATGAAGGAATCCTTCTCCGCATTTGAGCGCTGGTGTGACAATCATCTGATGAATACCATGCTTCCGGAAAAACACCACATCATGTCCTCCGGACCGATCGTGGCCTATTATCTGGCAAGACAGAATGAGATTCAGATGGTGCGGATCATCATCACGGCAAAGGAGAACGGCTTCTCTGAACAGGTGATCACGGATAGAATGAGGAAAATGTATGGATAAGATCGCAGTAATGGGAGATTATGGCAGCATTTACGGCTTTGCCGCTCTTGGCCTCAGTACGTTTCCAGTAGAAGCGGAGGATGAGGCAGGACGTCTTCTGGGTAGCCTTGCCCAGAATGGCTATGGCATCATCTATATTACCGAGGAACTGGCTGCCAGAATTCCGGAGAAAATCGCAAAGTACAGTAACGAGATCGCACCGGCCATTATTCGGATTCCCGGCGTAAGAGGAAATACCGGCGAAGGAATCCAGGCTGTCCGGAAATCCGTAGAACAGGCTGTAGGCAGCGATATTCTGTTTAATAAATCGTGATGAAAACATTATTTCACAGGCGGGAATTCTTTGCCTGTGAATAGAGAGATTACAGGAAGGAGATAATGCTCCATGGGAGTAACAGGTAAGATCAAGAAGGTTGCGGGACCTCTGGTCATTGCGACAGGCATGCGGAATGCCGATATGTTCGATGTCGTCAGAGTTTCCGAACAGCGTCTGATCGGTGAGATCATTGAGATGCACGGCGATGAAGCCTCCATCCAGGTTTATGAAGAGACCTCGGGACTCGGCCCCGGCGAGCCGGTAGAGTCCATGGATGTTCCGCTTTCGGTGGAACTTGGACCCGGTCTCATGGGTTCCATTTACGACGGAATCCAGCGTCCGCTGACGAAGATCATGGAAACCACAGGATCCAACCTTTTGGACAGAGGCGTGGAGGTTCCCTCTCTGGACAGAGAAAAGAAGTGGGACTTTGTGGCTGAGAAAAAAGTGGGCGACCATGTGGTAGCAGGCGATATCATCGGTTCCGTAAAGGAGACCGCCGTTGTGACCCAGCGGATCATGGTTCCGTTCGGGATTGAGGGCGATATTGTTTCCATCAGCAGCGGCAGCTACACCGTTGAGGAGACGGTAGCTGTTGTAAAGACAGAGGCAGGGGAAAAGAACCTGACTCTGATGCAGAAGTGGCCGGTCAGAAAAGGCCGTCCTTACAAGAAAAAGCTTCCGCCGCAGATGCCGCTTGTAACGGGACAGCGGGTTGTTGATACCTTCTTCCCCATTGCAAAGGGTGGTGTGGCAGCCGTTCCCGGTCCCTTCGGTTCCGGTAAAACCGTTATTCAGCATCAGCTTGCGAAGTGGGCAGATGCGGATATCGTGGTTTACATCGGCTGCGGCGAGCGCGGCAATGAGATGACGGACGTTCTGAACGAATTTCCGGAATTGAAGGATCCCAAGACAGGAGAGTCCCTGATGCAGCGGACCATCCTGATCGCCAATACATCGGATATGCCGGTTGCTGCCCGTGAGGCATCCATCTATACCGGTATCACGCTGGCAGAGTATTTCCGTGACATGGGCTACTCCGTGGCTCTGATGGCAGACTCCACCTCCCGTTGGGCAGAGGCTCTTCGTGAGATGTCCGGCCGTCTGGAGGAAATGCCCGGTGAGGAAGGTTATCCTGCATATCTGGCCAGCCGTCTGGCACAGTTCTACGAGAGAGCCGGCCATGTCGTAACGCTCGGCAGTGATGAGCGCGAGGGTGCTCTTTCCGCAATCGGTGCGGTATCGCCTCCGGGTGGTGATATCTCCGAACCGGTATCCCAGGCAACCCTTCGTATTGTGAAGGTGTTCTGGTCACTGGATTCTTCACTTGCCTACCAGCGTCACTTCCCGGCCATCAACTGGCTGAATTCCTATAGCCTGTATCTGGACGAGATGGAAAGCTGGTTTAATGAAAATGTCAATAAGGAATGGATGAAGCTCCGTCAGGAGCTGATGAGCCTGCTGCAGGAAGAGGCTTCCCTGAACGAAATCGTTAAGATGGTCGGTATGGATGCCCTTTCTCCCCAGGATCGCCTCAAGATGGAAGCGGCACGCTCCATCCGTGAGGACTTCCTCCATCAGAATTCCTTCGATGAGATCGATACCTATACTTCCATGCAGAAGCAGTTCTACATGATGAAGCTGGTATATGCATACTATGATGAAAGCCGTGCGGCACTTTCCGCAGGCGCATCCATCGAGGATATCGTGGCGCTTCCGGTCCGCGAGGATATCGGCCGGTACAAGTACACCACAGAAGACAGGATCGATCAGGAGTATGAGCGTGTTTCGCAGCTCCTCGGCCGGGAGATTGCCGGCACTGTCGGAAAGGAGGAGGCATAATGCCGAAGGAATATCGTACCATACAGGAAGTTGCCGGCCCCCTTATGCTGGTAAAAGACGTTGAGAACGTCAAATACAATGAGCTGGGTGAAATCGAGCTGGCAAACGGCGAGAGAAGAAGATGCAAGGTACTCGAGATCAACGGTACCAATGCACTTGTACAGCTTTTTGAAAATTCCACAGGTATCAACCTGAAGAGCTCTAAGGTCCGTTTCCTGGGCCGGAGTATGGAGCTGGGTGTTTCCGGCGATATGCTGGGCCGCGTATTCGACGGTCTTGGCCGGACCATTGATGACGGTCCCGAAATCCTGCCGGATGCCAGAATGGATATCAACGGTCTTCCCATGAACCCGGCGGCAAGAGCATATCCGTCCGAGTTCATTGAAACCGGTGTATCGGCGATTGACGGTCTGAATACACTGGTCCGCGGCCAGAAGCTGCCGATCTTCTCGGCTTCCGGTCTTCCCCATGCCCAGCTTGCGGCGCAGATTGCCCGTCAGGCAAAGGTTAAGGGAACAAGCGAGCCCTTTGCCGTAGTATTTGCGGCCATGGGTATTACATTTGAGGAGGCGCATTTCTTCCAGGAATCCTTCCGGGAGAGCGGAGCAATCGAAAGAACGGTCCTTTTCATCAACCTGGCCAATGACCCGGCCGTTGAGCGTATTGCGACACCGCATATGGCGCTTACCGCAGCCGAGTATCTGGCATTCGAAAAGGATATGCACGTTCTGGTTATCATGACGGATATTACCAACTATGCGGATGCCCTGCGTGAGGTTTCCGCAGCCCGCAAAGAGGTTCCGGGACGCCGCGGTTATCCGGGATACATGTATACGGACCTTGCCCAGATGTACGAGAGAGCCGGACGGCAGAGAGGAAAGAAGGGTTCCATCACGATGATCCCGATCCTGACCATGCCCGAGGATGATAAGACGCATCCCATCCCGGATCTTACCGGATACATTACCGAGGGCCAGATCATCCTTTCCCGTGAGCTTTACCGGAAGGGTATTACACCGCCGATCGATGTACTTCCGTCCCTGTCCCGTCTGAAGGATAAGGGTATCGGCGAAGGAAAGACCAGAGCAGACCATGCAGCAACCATGAACCAGCTTTTCTCGGCATATGCCAGAGGAAAAGAGGCGAAGGAACTGATGGTGATCCTCGGTGAGGCAGCTCTGACGGAAATCGACCTTATGTACGCGAAGTTCGCAGATGAATTTGAGAAGAAGTACGTATCCCAGGGCTACAAAGCCGACCGTGATATCATGGAAACCCTTGATATCGGATGGGATCTTCTGCGCCTTCTTCCCCGTTCCGAGCTGAAACGTATCAACGAAAAATTCCTTGATGAATACTACGAAAAATAATTTGAGTACATAGTTGAGTTTGAACAAGCTGAGTCTGAAAATGACTTGTTCAAACTCATAGAAAGCAAAGGAGAAAGCGATGGCACAGGCACAGATCAATCCGACGCGAATGGAACTCACGCGTCTTAAAAAGAAGCTGGCCACAGCCGTGAAAGGTCACAGACTGCTGAAGGATAAGCGTGATGAGTTGATGCGCGAATTCCTTGATCTGGTACGGGTCAATATGGAACTCCGGAAGAAGGTGGAGACAGGCATCGAGGGTGCGAACCGCAACTTCGTCCTGGCCAAGGCCGGAATGTCCGAGGAAGCGCTCCGGACCGCCATGATGGCACCGAAGCAGGAGGTGGAGCTCGTTACAAAGACCAAAAACGTAATGAGCGTCGAAATCCCCGTCTATGATTTTAAGACCCGGACAGCAGATGAAAATGATATATATGCCTATGGTTATGCCTTTACCTCCGGAGATTTGGACGATGCGGTCGATTCTCTGCAGAGCGTATTTGTGGATATGCTGAAGCTGGCGGAGGTGGAAAAATCCTGTCAGCTGATGGCTGCGGAGATTGAAAAGAGCCGGCGGAGAGTGAATGCGCTGGAGCATGTCATCATTCCGGAAACCCAGGAGGGCATTCGTTACATTACCATGAAGCTGGATGAAAATGAGCGGAGTACCCAGGTTCGTCTGATGAAGGTAAAGAGCATGATGCTGGAGCAGGCACATCATTACAGCGAAAAGCAGTAGACACGTTTCGAAACGGCAGAGAACCGGCACGTATTTTCAAACAATGCGGCGGCTGAAATTTCTTTGGGTTACATAAAGTATATTTACATTTTTCTCACATTCCGCTATAATAGAGAACGGGCGAAAAGCCCGGAAAATTTCAGGAGAAGGGAGAGAGGGAAATGAAAAAGTTCCTGAAGGAATTCAAGGAGTTTGCACTCAAGGGCAACGTCATGGATATGGCCATCGGTGTCATCATCGGTGCTGCGTTTGGTGCGATCGTCACAGCGTTTACGGAGGATTTCATCAATCCGCTCATCGCCTGCATCGGCGGGTCTGAAATCGGCGGAAGGACGGAAATCGGCAACACCGGTAACTACATTGAGTGGGGTGCCTTCCTTACGGCAGTCATCAACTTCATTATCATGGCATTCTGTATTTTCCTGATGATGAAGGCAGTCAACAAACTCGTGAGCGTTGGCAAGAAGAAAGAAGCTGAGGCGGCTCCTCTGACAAAGAAGTGCCCCTTCTGCCAGAGTGAAATTGATATTAAAGCAATCAGATGCCCGCACTGCACATCCGATATTAAAGAATAATTCTTCCCAATATGCGGAAAAAGGTGTGAAAACACTTGCGTTTTCTGAAAAACGTGCTATAATACGTGGCAGTATGATACTTAATGACAATGGAGTGGATTCGGAAAGACCGGATCCACTCCTTTATCGTAAAGGGGACGGATAGAGGCGGTTCTACCCGTTTTCGAAAGGAGAGTCCATGAAACACGCGGATATCGAGCGTGCCACGGAGGAAATGGTCCTGCCCATCTTGGAGGAGGGCGGCTATATCTACGTGGATACGGAATATGTGAAGGAAGGGGCCGATTATTATCTCCGGGTATATGCGGATAAAGAGGGCGGCATTACCGTGGATGACTGTGAGGCCGTGAGCCGGGCACTGGAGCAGAAACTGGATGAAAAGGATCTTATCAAGGATGCCTACATCCTCGAGGTCAGTTCCCCGGGACTTACCCGTCAGCTGAAAAAGGAACGGGACTTTGCCTGGGGCAAGGGAAAGCTTGTGTATGCAAAGCTTTATAAGGCCATGGACGGGCAGAAGGAATTCACCGGTATCCTTTCGGATTACGATGAAGAATCGGTAACGATCACCATGGAAGAGGAAACAGTCCGGATCCTGAGAAGCGATATTTCTCTCATCCGGCTTGAAATAGAGTTTTAGTAACCTGAGTAGTGTCATGTCATATCATGAAAGGAATATAAAGGAGGATGTCATGTCAGAGTTAATTGATGCGCTGAATCAGCTGGAAAAGGAAAAGAACATCAGCAAGGAAAGCATCATCGATGCCATTGAGAAGGCGGTAACGGCTGCCTGCGAGAAGACTTACGGAGCCAGCACGGATTATTCCGTGGAAATGGACAGAGAGACAGGCCAGATCCGCGTCTATACCCATAAGACGGTTGTAGAGCAGATTCTGGACGGCCTTACCGAAATCACACTCGAGGAAGCCCGTCAGCTGGATCCGAGCTATAAGATCGATGATGAAGTGCCGGTAGAGATCACCACACAGGATTTCGGCCGTATCGCTGCGCAGCAGGCAAGAGGCATCATCCTGCAGAAAATCAAAGAGGGTGAAAGAGAAGCCGTATTCAATCGGTTTAAGATGAAGGAAAACCAGATCATCACCGGTATCGTATCCGGTTATATCGAGAAGACCGGTTCCTATAACATCACGCTGGATGAAAAGACAGATACCGTACTCCGGAAGAAGGATATGATCGAAGGCGAGCACTACAATGTGGGCGACCGGATCAAGCTCTTTGTGGTTGAGGTGCGCGACCTTTCCAAGGAACCGCAGAAGGAACAGAAGGATACCCGAAAGAAGGATCGTAATAAGGGCGGCCTTCGGATTACCGTTTCCCGCACCCATAAGGAGATGGTAAGACGCCTGTTTGAGCAGGAGGTTACGGAAATCGCTGACGGTACCGTAGAGATCAAGAGCGTTTCCCGCGAGGCAGGAAGCCGTTCCAAGATCGCTGTATGGTCCAACAACCCGAACGTGGATGCCGTTGGTTCCTGTGTCGGTGTAAACGGCGGCCGTGTAAACAATATCGTCGATGAGCTTTCCGGCGAGAAGATCGATATCATTGAGTGGGATGAGGATCCGGCAATCTATATTGAGAATGCCCTTCGTCCTTCCGATGTCGTTTCCGTACAGGTGGATGAGGAATCTCACTCCGCCAAGGTTGTTGTGCCTGACAGCAAGCTTTCTCTGGCTATCGGTAAGAGCGGTCAGAACGCAAAGCTCGCAGCACAGCTGACCAAATATAAGATTGATATCAAGAGTGAATCCCAGGCAGCGGAAATCCGCCGCATGGCAGAGGAGATGCTCCGCGAGAATGAGGAGGATATCCTTTCCGAAATGGGCCTTCGGGATGCCTATACGCCCGATGAGGACGAAGAGGTTTCCGATGCTGTGGAAGAGACAGAGGATGCAGCAGAAGCTGCTGCAGTAGAAGAAACTGCAGTGGAAGAGGCTGCTGAGGCAACAGAAGAAGCAACAGAAGAAGCAGTTGATGAGGATGTGAATGCATAAAGAGGTGCAGAAAAAGAAACAGGCTGTACGGGAGTGCGTCAGCTGCGGAGAGAAGCAGCCCAAAGCACTGCTGATGCGGATTACCTGCGAAGGGGAATATGATTCCACAGGCAGGAAAAAAGGCCGGGGTGCCTATCTATGCCGGAAAAAATCCTGCATGGATCGGGCCGTAAAAGAAGGACTGATCTCGGAAGAGACAGCGAAGGGCCTTATTGAAGCAATCCGTGTCCGCCGGTTCGATATGCTCGGACTCGGTGCCCGTGCGGGAAAGGTGGTTTCCGGAGAGGTGCAGGCAGAAAATGCCATCGCAGGCGGTGATGCGGCACTTTGTATCCTTGCGGAGGATGCATCCGAAAACACCCGGAAAAAGTTCAGGAATAAATGTGTTTTCTGTAAGGTTCCCCTGATCACAGACGGAACAAAAGAAATACTCGGTAAAGCTTTGGGGAAAGAGGAACGGAGCGTGGTCTGTGTGACGGATGCGGAATTTGCCGCCGTGGTAAAGAGCAGACTTACAGAAGATCAAGAATAGATTATTTTGGAGGTGTCACCTATATGCGTGTATTTGAATTTGCGAAAGAACTGTCGAAGGAGGTTGGGAAGCCGGTAACGAGCAGCAGTATTCTGCTTATGCTCAGTAAGAAGACAGAGGATCTTCGGGCGACCAGCACCATCGATGATGATTTGATGAATTATGTCCGGAACAGGCTGACAGGCAAGAGCACATCCAAGCCTGAGGCGGGTCGGAAGGAAGCTTCCGCCAAGCCGGCGGCGAAGAAGCCCGCACGTCCGGCAGGACATGATGCAAAGACTGATGGAACACTTCTCATCAACGGTGTCCCGGTAGGTGCGAGACCGGCACCGGCAACGAAGCCGAGCCAGCCGGCCAGAACCGAAAAGAAGCCTGCTCCCGCTAAGGATGGGCGTATTTCCGAGGCAAAGAAGGCGGCTATCGAGAAATCCAAGGAAGAGGCAGCAAGGGAAGAGGCAAAACGGATCATCGCAGAGCGCCGTGAGAAGGAGAGACTGGCGGAAGAGAGAAGACTGAAGGAAGAAGCCAGAAAGAAGGCAGAGGAAGAAAGAGCACGCTTAGAAGCTGAACGGGAAAGACAGGAAGCGGAAAGACGTGCGGCAGAGGAAAAGGAAGCTGCGGCGAAGAAAGCGGCAGATGAGAGAGCCGAGGCGGAAAGACGCGCTGCTGAGGATGCGAAGAAGGCTGCGGAGGCTGCACGGAAGGCTGAAGAGAAGAAGGCGGAAGAAAAGAAAGCCGAAGAAAAGAAAGCAGCTGAGCAAAGAAAGCCCGCAGAGGATAGACCGGCCAGAAAAGAACAGAGAGAGCAAAGAGGCGACAGGGAGTCCCGCGATTCCAGACCGCCGAGAGAAGGCCGTGACAGAAATGCCGGCGGCCGCGGAGAAGGCCGAGGCGAAGGCAGAGATAATCGTGACCGCGATAACAGACGCGATGGCGGCAGAAACGATGACCGCAGAAAAGATTTCCGGAAGGACGGCGAGGGCGCGAAACGTAACGATAACCGCGGCGGAAAGGCTGCTCCCGAAAGATTTGCCGAGAAACCGGTAGAGAAATCCGGAAAGAACAGAGATAAGAGCCGGGATAAGAACCGCGAGGAGACACGTGCCGAGCGCCGCTTTGATAAGAAGCAGGAAAAGAATACCGACAGAAATCAGAAGCCCGGAAAGAAACAGCAGCAGAAGGATGCACCGAAGCCGGCACCGAAGAAGGAACCGGAGGATACCATCAAGACTGTTAAGCTGCCGGAGAGCCTGACGCTCAAAGAACTGGCGGATAAGATCAAGCAGCCTGTAAATGCGATGATCAAAAAGCTCTTCCTGGAGGGCAAGATGCTCACCGTGAACGCAGAGCTTTCCTTTGATGATGCCGCAATGATCGCCCTTGGCTATAATTACATTGCGGAAGAGGAAGAGAAGATCGATGTCGTGGCTGAGGTTATGAAGGATGAAGAGGATGCACCGGAGACATTGACCCCGAGACCGCCTGTTGTCTGCGTTATGGGTCATGTTGACCATGGTAAGACATCCCTTCTGGATGCCATCCGCCAGACATCCGTGACACAGGAGGAAGCGGGCGGAATCACCCAGCACATCGGTGCTTACGTTGTAAAGGCACAGGATAAGAAGATCACGTTCCTGGATACACCCGGTCATGAGGCCTTCACGGCTATGCGTCTCCGCGGTGCACAGAGTACGGATATCGCAATCCTTGTCGTAGCTGCGGATGACGGTGTCATGCCGCAGACCATCGAGGCTATCAACCATGCAAAGGCTGCCGGCATCGAGATCATTGTTGCTGTCAATAAGATTGATAAACCGTCGGCAAATATTGAACGTGTTAAGCAGGAGCTTGTTGAATACGGACTCATTGCCGAGGATTGGGGCGGAACAACCATTTTCTGTCCGGTATCCGCACATACGGGCGAGGGTATCAGCAACCTTCTGGATATGATCATCCTGACCAGTGAGGTGCTGGAACTGAAGGCCAACAAGGACAGAAAAGCCCGCGGTGTTGTTATTGAGGCTCGTCTGGATAAGGGACGCGGTCCTGTGGCA
>CACYDN010000272.1 GCA_902773185.1 uncultured Lachnospiraceae bacterium
TGCCATGCGTCACACCATGGACGGCTTTCTTTCTGCGCATGATTTTTACGATCTCCGGATCATCCTGCCGCAGGGCGTAAGCGATGCAGATGTAGCGGATGCACGTACCGTACCGGGGGTCCGGGCTGCGGAGGGGAGCATCTCCATGGACGCGGTTTGGCGCGGGGAGGATGAGGAGGAAGACCAGTTTGTTCTGAAAACCCATCTTTTGCCGGAGTCCGTGAACCGGGTCCGACTGAAGGACGGGCGTCTACCGGAGAAAAAGAATGAATGTGTCCTGGATCACAGAATGGGCGCACTCCGGACCGGCGACAAGATCTTTCTGACGGATGACAACAGCCCGGAGGTCAGCGGCTCTCTTGCCTGTACGGAATATACCATCGTGGGGCTTGTCGATTCTCCGCTTTATATCAACTTTGAGCGCGGCTCCACCTCCGCCGGTAACGGAACGGTTTCCGGATTTGTTTATCTTACCCGGGACGGATTTACGGACCGCCCCTATTCCGAAATGTATCTTCGGCTGGATACGGATGCGGCCATATATTCGGATGCATACAACTCTTATATCGATGAACAGACAGCGGTCTGGGAATCGAGGCTTCAGGAAAAGTATCCGGCTTATTATATCCTGGACCGCGGTACGAACATCGGCTATGCCTGCTTTGAAAGTGACTCAGAGATCGTCGGACAGGTGGCAAAGGTATTCCCTCTTTTCTTTATTATGGTAGCAATCCTTGTGATCATGACTACCATGGGCCGTTTCGTGGAAGAACGGCGAACCGAGATCGGAACCCTGAAAGCACTGGGTTATTCGGCAGGCGCCATCTCCGCGAAATTCATGATCTATGCGGGAAGTGCCGCGGTGATCGGATGCCTTCTCGGGTATTGGAGTGGGATTCATCTCTTCCCGGGTGTCATCTGGATCACGTACCGGATCATGTATATTTCCATCCCTATGAAGTTTGTCTGGGACTGGCCGCTTTTTGCGGTATCTCTTTCAGCGGCACTTTTCTGTTCCCTTCTGGCCACCAGAGTCGCTGCCGGTGTCAGTATGCGCGAATCGGCGGCCCAGCTCATGCGGCCGAAAGCCCCCAAAGCCGGCAAACGGGTCATTCTCGAAAAGCTTCCGTTTATCTGGAAGCGGCTTTCTTTTCTCCGAAAGGTTTCCGTCCGGAATATCTTCCGATATAAAGGCAGGCTTTTTATGATGGTCCTCGGCGTGAGCGGATGTACGGCTCTTCTCGTAACGGGAATGGGTCTCAAGGATTCGATTGCCGGCTTTGCGGATACCCAATTCGGAGAAATTGAAGTGTCAGACGCATCGCTGGTGTTCCGCGAGGTAAAACCAGCCGTTTCGGAGGAAAACAGTACTTCGAACCCGGAATCGTCTGCAGATGATTCCGCGCAGGAGGAAACGCTGACGAAGGACGACCTGAATTTTCCGGAAATCCCTCCTTTTCTCCGACAAAAGCTGGACGAGGAAAATATCAGCTATCTGCCCTATTACGAAGCTGTCTGGACGCTTCTAACGGATGACCGGACAAAGGAGATCCGTCTGATTGCACCTTCCGATTATGAAAAACTCCGGGATTATGTGCATTTGTTTGATGAAAGCGGAAAGGATCTCGAAGCGCCGGAGGAAGGCGAAGCCCTGATCTCCGTCAGCCTGGCCAAGCGTTATCATCTGTCAAAAGGAGATACGTTTACGCTCCGCAATGAGGATATGCAGGAAAAGGACCTTGTTGTTTCGGGTATCTTTGAAAATCATGTATATGATTATGTTTATATAAATCGGGGAGAAGAATCGTGGAATTCCCTCTACCTGAACTTCCCCGAAGGCTCGGATCCGGATGCTCTCCAGGCAGAAATCTCTTCGCTTCCCGAGGTGGTATCCTTCAGCTTGAACGATGAAATCCGCACACGTGTCGGTAAGATGATGAAAAGCCTGAATTATGTTGTCCTTCTGGTCATTTTCTTTGCTGCGGCACTGGCCTTTGTGGTCATCTATAATCTGACAAATATCAACATCACGGAGCGGATCCGTGAAATTGCAACCATTAAGGTTCTTGGTTTCTATCCGGGCGAGACATCCCGTTATGTATTCCGCGAGAATCTGCTTCTGACACTGATGGGAACAGCTGTGGGGCTTCTTCTCGGAATTCCGCTGCACCGCTTTGTGATGTCGAATATTGTTGTGGATATGGTCTATTTCAGTGTGATCGTGCGGCCCGTAAGTTTTCTTCTGGCAGCGGTTTTCACCATCCTTTTCAATATGCTCGTAAGTATTTGTATGCGCGGGCGGCTGGAAAAGATCGATATGGCGGAATCGCTGAAGTCGGTGGAGTAATATTTTCAATCCTTAAGAATTATGCTATGATATTTATTGTTCTTTTAATCTTCTTTTAATCTTTCTCCAAAGATTATTTAAACTTCGGGGTGTATATTCATCTCATCGAAGCAAGGAAAGCCACCCGAAAGGCTCCCAAACAGGGAAAACTGGGCAGAACAAAACGGGACGGCTGAAAATAATCATAGAAGAAAGATGGAGGACAAAAAAATGGATGAACTCGAGAAAGTTGAAAAGCTGAGAAGCCGTGCAAATGTAACTTATGATGAAGCAAGAGATGCTCTGCGGGCATGTGACGGAGACCTACTCGATGCCATGGTTTATTTAGAGAAGCTTGGCAAGGTAGATGCGCCGCGTCAGAGCGTTGTCACCACTTCCGCCGACACCTCCGGCAGCTATCAGGATGTAACCGCACGCGTCACAAGCAGTGAAAGAAAAGCCGATGCGAATGCATTCTCCGGATCCTTCGGCCACTTCGTGAAGACGATCTGCCAGAAGCTCTCCGATAACTTCCTTCGAATCGAGCAGGATGACAAAGAACTCCTCACCGCTCCGCTGTGGGCCGTACTCATCGTCTTCATGATCACCAACGCATTCATGCTGGTTGCCATCGTTGTATCCCTGTTCTTCGGCTGCCGCTACTCGATCTGCGGAAAAGATGACCTTTCAAAGGTGAACGAAGTTATGGGCAGATTCAGTGATGCCGCAACCACCCTGAAGGAAGGCAGAAAAGCGGAAAACAACGAAGAAGGAAGCAAAGAAGAAAACAAGGAAGACTAAAGCAAAGCAAGTAAACGAGGAGGATCTGAACGTGCCGCACATTCTGGTTGTTGAAGACGAAGCAAAGCTCGCCCGGTTCATTGAACTGGAGCTCGTACATGAAGGCTATACCGTAACCAAATCCGGCAACGGCCGGGAGGCACTGGAGATTGCCCTCCGTGAGGATCACGACCTGATCCTGCTGGATATCATGCTCCCCGAACTGTCCGGACTGGAAGTACTCCGGCGGCTTTCCCGGGAAAAGAGCGTTCCCGTAATCCTGCTCACTGCCCGCGATGCGGTCATGGATAAGGTATCCGGACTCGATGCCGGCGCGGTGGATTATATCACCAAGCCCTTTGCCATCGAAGAGCTTCTGGCCCGCATCCGCGTTGCCCTGAAACTCCACGGAACTAACGCCGCAGCTGCCGCAAAACAGGAACCGGAAGGTGAAACCCTTACCTGGCAAAAGCTGAGCCTGAATGTACCCCGTCACGAGGTTCGTTGGGGAAACGAAGAGATTTCCCTCTCCAACCGCGAATTTCTCATGCTGGAGACCCTCCTCCGCAATAAAGATATTGTTCTTTCCCGGGATACTCTCCTGGATCAGGTCTGCGGCTATTCCTATGCCGGCGAAACCAACGTGATTGATGTCTATATCCGTTATCTCCGCTCCAAGATCGATGATGTGTACGGCGTCACCATGATCCGCACCGTCCGCGGTGTAGGCTATGTGATCAAGAGCACGGAGTAACACATAATCCTGTTTTTTCGCACTTGCGGCACACGCCGGTATCCCCGGCAACCTGCCGGGCAAGTCTTACAATGCAGACAAATTAAGAGGATACCGGCCTTGAGTAAAAACTATAAAAAAACAACTGAATCCCGCAGGCTGTCCTCGATCAGCTCGAAGCTGCAACGCCGCATGTTCGGCATCCGGTTCCGGCTGTTTTTCTTCCTTGATTTCCTGTTCTTTGCTGCGTCGATCTTCGCCTATGCGTTCTTCCGGGAAGCGGAAGCGGCCGGCGGTGTCGACTTCAGCCGTTCCCGCTCCTTCGAAGGACACGGCTTCATGGGGAAAAACACATGGTATATTGTATCGGACGGTGACACGGAGCTGCTGCGTCTGGAAATCCGCCCGATTGTGAACCAGGCATTTATGCTTCTCGCAGGGATTGTGTTTATTCAGCTTTTCATTCTTCTCATATCATCCTTTGCCGATTACCGAAAGATCCGGAAAACACTCCGGCCGCTGAACGAAATCGCCCTGCAGGCAGACCATCTGAGCCGTCTCAACTATGCAGATGAAGAACGGATTGCCATGATTGAGGACGCCATTGAACATATCAATCCGGGAGACGAAGCACCGCTCTCCATCCCTGACAATGATCTGGCCGGCATTGAAGCGGCCATGAATAACCTCATCCTGCGGATGAAGGATACCTACCGGCAGCAGACCCGTTTTGTAAACGATGCCTCCCACGAGCTTCGGACCCCCATTGCGGTAATCCAGGGCTACGCCAACATGCTGGAGCGTTGGGGCCGGGATGACCCGGAGGTTCTGGATGAATCCATCCAGGCCATCACCCATGAGGCCGAGCACATGAACCGTCTGGTGGAGCAACTGCTCTTCCTGGCCCGGGGTGACAGCGGACGTACCGTCATCAAACCGGTTGCCATTTCGCTTCCCGATATGATGGAGGAAATCTACGAAGAATCCCTGATGATCGATGAGGCGCATATATACCGTTATAAGAAGCCGGCGGAGGATATTCTACTGGAAGCGGATGAAACCCTGCTGAAACAGGCCGTCCGTATTCTGATCGACAACGCCGCAAAATACACACAGGAAGGCAGCGAAATCCTGCTTTCCACAGGGAAGGATACCGAAGGTCAGCCCTACCTGCAGGTGCAGGATACCGGCATCGGTATGGCGGAGGCAGACGTCCAGCATATGTTTGAACGCTTCTACCGCTCGGATGAAACCCGCGAGATCCGCGGCACCGGCCTCGGTCTTTCGATAGCCAAATGGATCATAGATAAGCATGGCGGACATTTTGAAATTCTTTCCCGCCAGGAGCTGGGAACCCGGATCCGCATCCTCCTCCCCGCCACCCTGCTCACCACGCAGCCCCCCGCA
>CACYDN010000273.1 GCA_902773185.1 uncultured Lachnospiraceae bacterium
AAATTTGAAGGAAATAATACCAGCGGTTCCCACAAGCTCAACTCCGCCATCGCCCAGGCCTATTACGCTAAAAAACAGGGCCTCAAAGGTGTAACGACAGAGACCGGTGCCGGACAGTGGGGAACCGCTCTTTCCATGGCATGTTCCTATTTTGATCTGGACTGCCAGGTTTACATGGTTAAGGTTTCTTATGAGCAGAAGCCTTTCCGCCGCGAGGTTATGCGGACCTATGGCGCTACGGTTACACCGTCGCCGTCCATGAATACCGAGGTCGGCCGGAAGATCAATGCGGAATTCCCCGGCACAACGGGAAGTCTTGGCTGTGCTATTTCCGAGGCTGTTGAAGCGGCAGTAACCCAGGATGGTTACCGTTATGTTCTCGGCTCCGTTCTTGCCCAGGTTCTTCTGCATCAGTCCGTGATCGGTCTGGAGACAAAGGCTGCTTTGGATAAATATGGTATTAAGGCTGATATGATCATCGGATGCGCCGGCGGCGGATCCAACCTGGGTGGTCTGATCTCTCCGTTTGCAGGTGAGATGCTCCGCGGCGAGGCTGATTATGAGATCATCGCTGTTGAGCCGGCGTCCTGCCCGAGCCTGACACGCGGTGTTTATGCATATGACTTCTGCGATACCGGTAAGGTTTGCCCGCTCGCAAAGATGTACACACTCGGCAGCGGCTTCATTCCTTCCGCAAACCATGCAGGCGGCCTCCGTTATCATGGTATGAGCAGCATCGTATCCGAACTCTATGATCAGGGTCTTGTGAAAGCAAGAAGCGTAGAACAGACGAATGTATTCCAAGCAGCTGAGATGTTTGCCCGGGTTGAAGGTATTCTTCCGGCTCCGGAATCCAGCCATGCAATCCGTGTTGCAATCGATGAGGCACTGAAGTGCAAGGAAACCGGCGAAGAGAAGAATATTGTATTTGGTCTTACCGGTACAGGCTACTTTGATATGGTGGCTTACCAGAAGTACAACGATGGTGAGATGAGTGATTACATCCCCACGGATGAAGAGCTGCAGAAATCCATCGGAAACCTGCCGAAGGTGGACTAAAAATCGAGCTGTGTTTGGACAAGAGAACGGCAGCAGGCGATCATCTGTTTCCAATCTGATCAAACAAATTGAAGATAAAATGATCTGTAAAATCCCGCCCGATTATCATAGGGTGGGATTTTTTTGACGCTTACCGGGGGGTATGATAAAATTGATTCAGTGCTGATGATATAGAATTTTGGAGGCTGACGGGAGCAGAGAAAATCGTTGGCATCCTTATGATAGAAAACAAAATCTGCTATACAAAATATGTTTTGGAAGAGGATTCGGAAAGAATGGCAGCAAATTGTGAACTATATGCCGGACCTGCGGGGACCGGAAAAACAACAGCGGTATGCGCATGGCTGGCAGGGGAGGCAATCCGCCGGCCGGAAAAGAAGTTTTATCTGATCGTACCGGAACAGTCGGCGGGAGCCTATGAAAAGCGGATGATCCGGGAGGGAATCCGGCAGAATAACCAGCCGGGCTTTCTTAACGTGGATATCATCGGTTTCCGGCGGTTCGGATATCGTGTATTTGAGGAAGCGTGTATTCCGGCGGACCGCGTGCTGGACGAGTATGAAAAAAGTATTCTGATCCGCGCAGCGGCCGGCTCGGTCCGCAGGGAACTGGGACTTTATAAGAACAGTTTGGATAAGGTTGGCTTTACCCAGGAACTGAAGTCGCTTTTCTCGGAATTTATGCAGTTCGGGATTGAGAAGGAAGACCTGGAAAAGGCAACGGTGGCGCTGGAAAAGGCCGGCGGGAGCGATGAACGTGTGCAGAAATGGAAGGATATTCTGCGGATTTATACGGCCTTTCGGGAGACGGCCGCCCGTGCCGGAGATGGCAGCCTGGCGGAAGAGAGGGACCGTGTGCTGGCCGAACTCCTTTTCGGAAACACACCGCTTTCCCTTGTGGACGGCGCAACCTTTGTTTTTGATGATTTCCGCGGTTTTACCCCGGATCAGTTCCGGATTCTGCAGGGACTCGCAAAAAGAGCGGAGCGGATGATCTTCACACTTTTGGTTGAGCCGCAGCTTCTGAATTCCGGGGAGAAGGTCGCACCCTATGACCGGTTCCATCAGAGCTACGAAACCTGGCGGCGGCTTACGCAGCACTGCGGAGAACTGCAAATGAAGGCGTTTCATCGGACAGACAAGACCCGGGCATATCGTGCCCCGGAGATTGCCCATATCGAAGAATTCGGATTCGATTTTCCGGGGAAACCGTACAAGGGAGAACAGACCGGTGCTTTTGAAATCTGGCGGTGTGCGGATCCGGAGGAGGAGCTAAAGGTTATTCTCGAGGATATGGCCGGCGGCGTAAAAGCCGGAAAGCGCTACCGTGATTTTGCGGTGATTGCCGGAAATGCAGAGGAAATACACGGCCTCGCGGAAAGAGAGTTCCGGCTTTACGATACGCCCGTATTTATGGACCTTCGGAGAAAAGGAGAGAACAATCCCTTTACCGATGCGCTGATGCGCCTCCTTTTGATTGCCGAACGTGATTTTGATTATGAAAGTGTATTTGGATTTTTAAAGACCGGTATCCTTACGCCGGAGGAATCGGAGGATTTCCTTGTCCTGGAGAACGAGGTGATCCGCCGGGGTATCCGCGGGAAGCGGCTCTGGGGAAAGGAAGGCCTTTTTGATGCCCCTGTGGCGGAGCACGCCCGGAAATATTTTTGGGAAGCGGTCGGAGAAGGCGTTCTTACGCTTGCCGGAAAATCCACAGCGGGGGCGCTTGCTGAAGCGGTTCTCAAACTGATCGATTCGCCGGCACTGGATTTTGCGGGAAAGACAGCGGCAATGGCGGAGGAGATGCGCCGGAAGGAGCGTCCGGCGGATTACCTTCTTTACAGCAGCTTTTACGGAAAACTCCGGGAACTGATAGAAAAAACAGGACGGATCCTCGGTGCGGAGGAAATGGAGATCGGTGAATTCCGCGATATCCTGATGGCTGGCATTCCTGAACTCAGGATCAGTGTCATCCCACCGACTTTAGATGCGGTATTGATGGGTGACCCAAGCCGGACAAGA
>CACYDN010000274.1 GCA_902773185.1 uncultured Lachnospiraceae bacterium
TATCGGGATTCCCTTCTGCCCGACAAGATGCCTCTACTGTTCCTTTGCGGCCTATCCCATCTATGAGATGACCGGCAAGGTAAAGCCGTATCTCTTGGCGCTCAAAGAGGAGCTTAAAGCCATTGCGGAGATGAACCGCGGCAGGCGGCTGGCAACGCTTTATATCGGCGGCGGGACGCCGACGTCCCTTTCGGCAAATGAACTGAACCGCCTTCTTACAGATATAGAAGAAATCTTTGATACAAATCTGCTGCCGGAATATACTGTGGAAGCGGGACGGCCCGACAGTCTGAACCGCGAGAAGCTGACAGTGCTGAAGGCGCATGGTGTCGGCCGGATCTGCATCAATCCGCAGAGTATGAATGAAAAGACCCTGCAGATCATTGGCCGGGCACATACACCGGCGGTTGTCCGGCAGGCCTTTGACGAGACGCGTCTTGCCGGCTTTAAGAATATCAATATGGATATCATCGTCGGATTGCCCGGCGAAAATATAGAAGATGTGCGTTATACGCTCCGTGAGATTGAAAAGCTCCGGCCGGAGAGCCTGACCGTGCATTCACTTGCGGTGAAACGTGCATCGCGCCTGAACATCCAGATGGATAAATACCGGGAGCTTCTCCCGGCCGATGTGGAGGAAATGCGAAGGCTCGCCGGCGTTTCCGCCGGACAGATGAATATGCAGCCCTACTATCTCTACCGGCAGAAGCAGATTGCCGGCAACCTGGAGAATGTAGGTTATGCACGCCTTGGCAAGGAATGTCACTATAACGTCCTCATCATGGAGGAAGCCATAGATATTTTTGCGGCAGGCGCAGGCGGCGTAACCCGCCTCTTAAACCGTGAGGAGGGCGTCACCACCCGCGTAGACCGTGTCGCCAACGTAAAAGATGTCGACGGCTACATCACCCGCATCGACGAGATGATCGACCGCAAATACGAAGGCATCGAAGACCGCAGCCTTGGTTAGATGGTAAAAAGAAGCCGTCATTGACAATTGTAAGTGAGTGAATCAAATAGAGAAAACAATAGGAGGAACAAACAACTTGGCAATGAAGAAAAAGCCCGTTACAGGCATGAAAGACATTCTCCCGAAGGAAATGGCCATCCGCGATTACGCCATCGGCCTGATTAAGGAGACCTACCGCTCCTTTGGATTCACATCCATGGAGACACCGGCAGTGGAGCATATTGAAAACCTGACCAGCAACCAGGGCGGGGAGAACGAGAAACTGATCTTCAAAATTTTGAAGCGCGGCGAAAAGCTGGATGCCGCCGTGGAAAGTCTGACACCGGAAACGGCCGGAAACCTGACGGACAGCGGCCTTCGCTACGACCTGACGCTTCCGCTTTCCCGCTACTATGCGAATAACGAGGCAAACCTTCCCAGTCCCTTTAAGGCGCTCCAGATGGGACCGGTATGGCGGGCCGACCGGCCGCAGCGCGGACGCTACCGCCAGTTCATGCAGTGCGATATCGACATTCTGGGCGAACCGGATATCCTGGCAGAGACTGAGCTGGTCCTTGCCACCACAACACTGCTCGGCAGACTGAACTTTAAGAATTTCACTATAAGGATCAATGACCGGCGCATCCTGAAGGCCATGGCAGCCTGGAGCGGTTTTAAAGAAGAGGATTACGAATCCGTATTTATCACCCTCGATAAGATGGATAAGATCGGCCTCAGCGGCGTCAAGGAAGAACTGATTGGAATGGGCTACAGTGAGGAAACGGTGAGCCGTTATCTGGGACTCTTCCCGCAGAGTGAAGAAGCAGAGGATGGTGTAGATTCCGCAGCAAATAGCACTGATGCACCGGAGCAGCTGAAAAAGCTTCAGACTACACTGGGCGAGTATCTTCCGGAAGAAATCAGTAATAACCTGGCCACCATCATCGCCGGTGTGGAGGGCGCAAAGGCGGCTGATTTCCGCATGAAATTCGATCCGACTCTGGTGCGGGGCATGTCCTATTACACAGGCCCCATCTTTGAAATATCCATGGATGAGTACGGCGGATCTGTCGGCGGTGGCGGACGCTACGATGAGATGATAGGCAAGTTTACCGGCCAGGCAACCCCGGCAGTCGGTTTCTCCATCGGTTTTGAGCGGATCATCATGCTGCTCCTGGAAAACGGATTCGAAGTACCGGGCGCCGCAGCGAAGAAGGCATATCTCATCGAAAAGAATATGCCGGCGGACAAGCTGCAGAAGATTCTGGCGAAGGCCCGCACGGAAAGAGAGGCCGGGACCATCGTCAATATCTCCGTTATGAAGAAGAACAAGAAATTCCAGAAGGAAAAGCTTGCGGAAGAGGGATACACGGATATTACGGAGTTTTTCAAGGATAGAGAAATAGACTGAAAAGGTCTGGAGAAGAAACATGCCTGTGACCCAATGGCCGCAGAGTAAAATACATATAGAAGGAAAAGAAAAATGGCAGAATCAATGAAGGGGCTTCGGCGCACCCATAGATGCGCAGAGCTCAGCGAGGCAAATGTTGGCGAAAAGGTCACAGTGATGGGCTGGGTACAGAAGAGCCGGAACAAGGGCGGCATTGTGTTTACCGACCTGAGAGACCGGAGCGGCGTACTGCAGATCATCTTCGAGGAAGAGAATGTCGGAGCGGAAGGCTTCGAGAAGGCCGGCCGGCTCAGAAGTGAGTTTGTGATCGCGGTAACCGGCGAAGTAAAAGAGCGTGCCGGCGGCGTGAACGAGAATCTGGCAACCGGAAAGATCGAAGTGATCGCAGATTCCATTCGTATTCTCTCCGAGGCGGAGGTTCCGCCCTTCCCGGTTGAGGAAAATGCAAAGACAAAGGAAGATATCCGTCTGAAGTATCGTTTTCTGGATCTTCGCCGGCCGGATATCCAGAGAAATATCATGCTCCGGAGTCAGGTGACAACAGCCGTTCGTGCGTTCCTGGCGGATGAGGGCTTCCTGGAGATTGAGACGCCCATCCTCTGCAAGTCGACACCGGAGGGCGCCCGGGATTATCTTGTTCCCAGCCGTGTGCATCCGGGCAATTTCTATGCGCTGCCGCAGTCACCGCAGCTTTTTAAGCAGCTCCTGATGTGCTCCGGTTATGACCGTTACTTCCAGATTGCAAAGTGCTTCCGCGATGAGGACCTTCGTGCTGACCGTCAGCCGGAGTTTACGCAGATCGATATGGAGCTTTCCTTCGTGGATATCGATGATGTGCTCGATGTCAATGAGCGCCTGCTGAAAAAAATCTTCAAGGATGCCATCGATGTGGATGTGCAGCTGCCCATCCAGCGGATGACCTGGGCTGAGGCCATGGACCGTTTCGGTTCCGATAAGCCGGACCTCCGCTTTGGCATGGAGCTTACGGATATTGCCGATGCGGTAAAGAATACGGAATTCGTTGTATTCAAGTCTGCGCTCGAGGCAGGCGGTGCTGTTCGTTGCATCAATGCAGAGGGACTTGGCGGCATGCCCAGAAAGAAGCTGGACCAGCTGACCGAGTTTGTGAAGGGCTACGGCATGAAGGGACTCGCTTACATCTCCATCAGCCCCGAAGGCGAGGAGAAATGCTCCTTTGCCAAGTTCATGACGGAGGAAGAGCTGACGGCCATCAAGGAAAAGGCCGGCGCAAAGGCAGGCGACCTCATACTGATCCTTGCGGATGCGAAAAAGAAGCTTGTTCTGGAAACACTGGGCGCGCTCCGCTGCCATCTGGCAGAGGAAACAGGTCTTGTTTCCAAAGATGATTACCGTTTTGTATGGATCACAGAGTTCCCGCTTCTGGAATGGAGCGAGGATGAGAACCGCTTTGTCGCTATGCATCATCCCTTTACCATGCCCATGGATGAGGACATTGAAAAGATTGAAACCGATCCGGGCAGTGTGCGGGCCAAGGCGTATGATATCGTCCTGAACGGTGTTGAGATCGGCGGCGGTTCCGTCCGTATCCATCAGGATGATGTGCAGGAGCTGATGTTCAAGACCATCGGTATGTCCGTGGAAGAGGCAAACGACAAGTTTGGATTCCTTCTGACTGCGTTTAAGTACGGTGTTCCGCCGCATGCAGGACTGGCCTACGGTCTGGACCGTCTGCTGATGCTGATGACAAAGGCGGATACCATCCGCGACGTGATCGCCTTCCCGAAGGTAAAGGATGCATCCGACCTGATGTGCGAGGCACCGAACATCGTAGAGGAAAGCCAGCTGGAAGAGCTGGGTATTTGTCTGGCAAAGACGACGGAAGAAGAGAACAATTAGTTTCATTTTGTATTTTTGCTGATCAGAGAATAATTGCCGGATTAAATGACACAGGAAAGAATACTATATCAGAAATAACGGATAATACAAAGCAGGGCAGGAGGGAGTTTTTTGATCTTATTTGGATATCGGATTCTGACTCTCTTCAGCCATCTGTCCCGGAAGGTGATCAGCAGGCATAAGGAGCAGAACGAAAAGGTCTGGGCGGATGAAGCCGGCCGCTTTCTGGAACGCCTGCCGGACAAAAAAGAGTATATAGAACACCAGAAGCGTATGAAAACGCTGACCCTCGGCAAGTGGTTCGGACGCGAATTTCCCGCCAGCTACAACAGCTGTGAGGTGATCGCAGTCTACAACGCCATGGTGTCGGAAGGAATGCCATCGCCGGATTTTCCGTTTTTGCTGGCGGCCTTCGAAAAAAAGGGACTTGCCTTAAACGGTTTCTTCGGGGCTTCGCCGGTGACGGTACAGAAATTTCTGAAGAAGAGCGGCTATGAGACGCTTCGCATCAACGGGGAAAAGAAGATTCAGGCGTGTCTTCCGCAAATGGAGAAGGATTACCGCACCTGGATCGTGACGCTTCAGAATAATCGTGACAACCTGAAGGAGGAAATCCATACCATGTGCATCACGAAGCACGGCGCGGATTTCATCTTACACAACGACTATTCCGGTGGGAGCGGCTACTCGCGCTATCACTCACTCGGAGAAGTCCTTCTCGCATACAATGAGGGGAAGGCGAAGCCGATTTCCCTCATAGCGGTGAAGTTGTCATCTGTATGTTCTACATGAACTTGAATAGGCACAATACGATTTTATAGTTTGTATCAGACAGCAGGGAGAGGATGAAAAAGTTCGTGAGGGACCATAGCGGGTCTCGGTGCTTAGCGATTCACGAGTGTTGTTCTTTAACACGAAGTGAGAGCTTAGCAAGCGTAGCGTTTTTTGCGGAGCGGCCGCTAGGGGTACCCCGCAGTCGAGCGCAAGCGATGTCCCGAACGGACTGTTTCATTCTAGGCCCTGCGTACGGGTTAAAAGATGAAAGTGATATTTACCATCGGCCTCGCTGTATGCGGCCTAATCCTGTTCGCACTCCTGAATGTCGTGATCCGCAGATGGGATGCCCACATTCGCTCCCGCGAGGATTATGACGAGGACGTGGACGGAAAAATGAATAAGAAGCAGAGGAAGGAGTTCGAAGTGCGGAAAGCCCGCGAAGCAGAGCTCACAAAGATGCCTCTCGTGGATGTCTATCGGGAAAAACCGACGCGGTTCTGGGTGATCACCATTCTGGGCGCAGCCTTTGGCGTAACGACAGCCCTGATGTACGGCGTCACCGCAAAGAGCGTGATCCTGTTCCTGTTCTTTGCGCTGCTTACCACGCAGGCCTTTATCGACATGGATACCATGGAACTTCCCTTCGCGCTGAACGTAATGATCTTCGTGCTCGGCATCGCATCCATCTTCCTCTGGACAGAGATTTCGCTGAAGGAGAGACTCATCGGAATGGTTGCATTGAGCGTGCCGATGTTCCTGATCGACCTCATCATACCGAATGCCTTTGGCTTCGGAGATATTAAGATGATGTTTGCCGCGGGACTTCTTCTGGGCTGGAAGCTGACACTGGTGGGCTTCTTCGCCGGCGCGATCATCGGTGCTTTGGCCGGCGTGATCCTTATTGCATCCGGGAAAAAGAGCCGGAAGGATCACATTCCCTTCGGTCCATCGCTCTGTGCGGGACTGGCTGCTGCGGCGCTTTTCGGCGGGCCGCTGGTGGATTGGTATACCAACGTGATCAAAACGGCGTTCAGCCATAGCACATATTAGTATAACGATTCTTAAATAACTGGACAGATTCCCTGTAGGATAAAGGAGAAACAGATAAAATGAACAGCTTTAGAATACCGTATCACCTGATTGTGGAAGAGGGCATCTTTTCCCGGATTCCGGATGTGATGGGAGATTGCATCCGCGATGTGGCGTCCCTCAAAACCATCATTGTGACGGAGGAAAACCTGAAGGGACTTTTCGGTAAGATTCTGGATGATATCGCAGAGGATTTTCCGGAGAGCGAGCTTTATCTGATCAAAAAGGCAGATTACGACAGCTCTGTGGCGCTTGCCAAGTACATCACCATGAATGATATCCGTCTGGTGATCGGTTTCGGCGGCGGTACGGTCCTCGACCTGGCGAAGTTTGCAGCTTTTGTCAGCAAGGCATATCTGATCTCGCTTCCGACGACGCTCTCCAACGACAGTCTGGCTTCGCCCGTTGCGGTACTCGGAACGGAGGGGAAGGCAAGAAAATCCTTCCGCTGCACCATTCCGGATGCCATCCTGGTGGATGTAAACGTGATCGTTTCCGCACCGGAACGGCAGCTTCTTTCCGGTATTGGTGATACGATCAGCAAATATACCGCGCTGAATGACTGGAAGATCGCGCATACCCAGGGCAACTCCGTGGTGGACGATTTTGCCTATATGATCTCGAAGATGGCCTTCAATTCCATGCTGGTGCGCCGGCATGAAAACCTGAAGGATAAGGATTTTATCAAGCTTCTGGCCCAGGCACTGGTTATGGGCGGACTTGCGATGGAGATTGCCGGTTCCTCCCGGCCCAGCAGCGGCAGTGAGCATCTGTTCAACCATGCACTGGAGGAAAATTTCAGTGAAGAGGTGAATGTACCGCACGGTATTGCGGTGGCTATGGGCAGCTACGGTGCTGTACAGTTCCAGAACCGGAATGTGGCGAAGATCCGCAAGGTGATCAAGACCTACGGCATTCCGGTGAAGCCCTCCGACTGGAAGATTACGAAGGAAATCTTTACGAAGGCCTGGCAGCAGGCGGCGGCAACCAGAGCGGACCGCTACACCGTTTTGAATGAGACGGATCTTTCTGACGAAAGACTCGGCGCGCTTTATGATGAGATGGAGGAAATCTTCTAATGACGAAGCACACCTTTGTAATCTGTGCCTATAAGGAAAGTCCGTATCTGGGGGCATGTATCCGTTCGCTTCAGCGGCAGACCGTACCTTCCCGGATCGTGATGGTCACGGGGACGCCCAATGATTATCTTTTCGGGATGGCGGAGGAATACGGTGTTGAGCTTGTGATCAACACGGGAAAAACATCCATCACGGATGACTGGAATTTCGGCCTCAGTCAGGTCACGACAAAGTATGCCACGATTGCGCACCAGGATGATGTGTATGCGGCATCCTACGTGGAGCGGATGGTTGCGGCTGCGGAAAAGAAAAAGAAGCCGGTGATCGCCTTCTCGGATTACGGAGAACTGAAGGGCAGCGTGATCGCGCCCATCTCCGGCATGCTGAAGATTAAGGAGCTGATGCTCCTTCCCATGCGTCTTCCGCGGGGAGAGGAGTCCCGGTTTATCCGCCGGCGTGTTCTCAGTATGGGGAATCCCATCCCCTGTCCATCGGTCATGTACTGCATGGACCGGATCACACTTCCACTGTTCCAAGACAACTTTACGGCGGATGAGGATTGGGAGGCATGGGAAAAGCTTTCGAAAGAGAAGGGGAGCTTTGTTTATGTGCCGAAACGGCTGATGCTGCACCGGATCCATGAAGATTCCACAACGCATAAAATGTTCGAAGAAAACAAAAGGACCGTGGAAGATCTGGAAATGTTCCGGAAATTCTGGCCGAAGCCGGTTGCCAAGCTGATCAACCGGTTTTACAGCAAAGCGGCGGATTATGAATAGAGTTGCGTCGATTCGGCAGATTGTAAATTTTGAAATATGATAATGGTAAAAGGAGTCCTTTGATAATGGGCAGAGGTGAGGCGAGTCATAAAAAGTTAATACTGAAGAGTGTTATCGTTGTTTTCTTCTCACTCGTTTTTTCTTTTATGATTTCGACTGTCATGGACAGGAACTGGTATCTGGATCTCATCTGGTTTCTGCAGAAGCCCGTTGATGCGGTGAAGGGTGTAGGCTACTATGCATACTGCCGGATCGGGAACATCGATAGCATGCGGATATACCGGATCATCTTTCTGATGCCGGTTTTCCTCTTTATCGGACTGCATTTCATTATTTCACCCAAAGTAATCTGGGCGAACATGTACCGTTACCGCTGGCTTGTCGGTCTGGCTGTGCTGGTCTATTTTGTAGCTCTCCGGTTCCATGGCGATTCGCTTGCTATGTACGATGTCTTTGGACTGCAGAAGGAGCAGGGAGATGCCCTCCGGCTTCCGGTATTCGGCATGCCCCGGGCCATCCGTTCGGATGAATATATTGTAGATAACGCGCGTCGGCTGTTCCTGTATCAGATTGATAAGCCCTTTGGCGATTTCAGTATTCTGACGTATGTTCTGATGCCGACAAACATCATCGGTATCGTTATCTACAAGGTGCTCGGCGCCGCATTCCTCTATGCGTTTGACTGGTATGCCCTCCGCGTTCTGGGCTTCCTTATTTCACTGGAGTTCTTCCTTCTTCTGACGGGACGGAAGAGAGGCATCAGCTTTGCCTGCACCTGCATGCTGCAGCTTTCCGGCTTCTTTATGTGGTGGGGCTACCCGGCACATTTTGTCTGGTCGGAGGCGGCCATTCTCTGCTTCTGGTATTTCTTTGAGAAGGAAAAGACATGGCAGAAGTTTCTGTTCCTTGTGGGAACCGGCCTATCGGCAGTCAATTTTGTCCGGAGCTTTTATCCGGCCTGGCAGGTACCGCTGGCCTTTATATCCCTGCTGCTGGTGGTCTGGGTCATTGTGGCAAACCGGAAGAATATTTCCAACCTGAAAAAGATTCATGTGGCCATGCTTATCGGCGCGGCACTTTTTGCGGCGGTTTTCCTTCTGCTCTATCTCAGACAGTCGAAGGAATATATCGATACGATCACGAATACGGTTTATCCCGGAAGACGGTATTCCAACGGCGGAAGGGGCGTCCGGGAATTATTCCGCTATATCATAAACACATTCTTTGCCTTTAAGGAGATTCCGAACAACAGTGAGAAGGCTGCAGTGATCTCCTTCTTCCCCATTCCGGTCATCATGGCAATCCTTGTTATGATTCGGAAAAAGAAAAAGGACGGTCTCCTGATCGGCATGCTCGGTCTTCTGGCATTTTTCCTCTGGTATATCATCTTCGGTATGCCCGGTTGGGTGGCAAAATTCAGTCTGATGCGTTTCTCCACGACAGGAAGATGCGTGGATGTGGCGGGCTATCTGACCCTGCTGATCTTTGCAAGATGCTACGGGGTCGGATCGGATGCAGGTAGTATAACGGAAGAGAATACGGCAGAAAGTACCGGGAAAGATAATCCGGCCGGAGTAATAACGGGGGCGGATGCATCCCGGGAAAATACAGAGAAACTGCCGGGAAGAGTCCGGTTTGTCAATGCAATAAAGAGCCTTTGGGGTCCTTCGGGTATCGTGCTTCTGGTTTCGCTTGTTGCGGCATTTTATCTGTCTCTTTATGCGCGGGCGCTCGGCGGAGGAAATTATCTGCAGATCGGAGAATATGCTGTGGTACTGCCTCTCTTCTTCGGTACCATGTACTGGCTTCTTCTTTTGCCGGAGAAGGAAAAAAGGACGCGTGTGATCGTAGTCCTGCTTTCCCTGTACTCTCTCTTCGTGGGAGCGTATGCAAGACCGGTCAGCGTGGGACTTTCTTCCGTATATGAGAAGCCGGTTGCAAAGAAAATCATGGAACTGAACGAAGCGGAGACCGGAAAGTGGATTTCCTGTCACTCCTGGTATCTGCAGTCCTTTACCACGCTCTGCGGGGCCGAGACCATGAACTACGTCAATACGATTCCGAATCTCGAGCTCTGGCATAAAATGGATCCCAAGAGGCAGTATGAAGAGGTTTATAATCGCTATGCACATGTTACCGTGGATCTTCTTACGGAAGGAGAGACAAGCTTCTCCCTGAACGTGGTGGACAACTTTACCATCCATATCGCACCGCAGGATCTCTCCAAAATGGAGATCGATTATGTGATCGCGGAGGAGGAGCTGGAGCTGGATAATCCGTATTACACGCTGGAGAAGGTTTACGATGAGTATAAAGTCCGGATCTACCGGGTTCACTACACTGACCGATGATAGAAAAGGAGTAAAGGGTTAAAGGTATTGAGGAAGGAGAATGTCAATTGGCTGTTATCAGAGGACTAACAACTGAACAGGTAAGAGAACAGTTTAAACAGGGCAATTTCAA
>CACYDN010000275.1 GCA_902773185.1 uncultured Lachnospiraceae bacterium
GAGTCATCAGGATACACATTTATGTGGTATCCTGTTTGACGAGCCCGCATCATCGAGTAGGGGGATTAAATCCTCCCTACTCGATTTTTACATTAATTTATTCGAGAACAACGTTTGCTGCTTCGCTTGCGGCGGAAACAGCATCAGCGGCTGCATCCTTTGCCTCCTCAGCCTTGTCGGCAGCTTCTTCGGCTGCTTCATTTACGGCATATTCAACACCGGCAATGGCGTCTTCGGTGATTTCACCGGCATCGTCTGCCAGAGGAACGTAGTCGCGGGAGATTTCTCCTTCTTCATCGAGGAGAATTTCGTCAGCATCGAAGAAATCGTCATCCTCATCCTTCTTCATGGCCTTGTTCTTCAGGTCAACAGCCTTGTTCTTAAGTTCGGCTGCCTTTGTCTTAGCTGTTTCAGTTGCTTTGTTTACTTTGGAATCCACATCGTACTTGTCGTTCAGATTCTGATATGTTTTTGTTCCGCGAATCTGATCTTTGAAATAGTAGCATGCACCGGCTGCTACAGCCGCAGCTGCTGTGAATGTTGCGATTCCCCCAAAAAATGAATGCTTTGCCATTATTAAAACCCCTTTTCTTTCTAGATTTTTGGTCGAAACAACCATTAATAATTTTAATACGCGGAGGGTAAAAAATCAAGAAGCAAAGCGTATTCTTGCGGTGATTAAATACATGTGATACAATGATACACAGGGGATGAGGAAGCACACTGCCGACTTGCATTTATGCAAATGTCGGCAGTGGGATTTTTGTAACCCGCACAAACACGAGGAAGAAGCAATTTGTTTTTTAAATTGCGGGATTCCGAGTGTTTGCAGGATTGCGGGGAGTGCAGAGCACGGAGCAATCCGTGTATCATTGATAAATAAGAAGGAAAGATAAAATGAAAAACCTGACGGAAGTTCAAAAGAATTATTTTGTCTGCGCGATTCTAAATGCAATCGTGGCACTCGGCATGCTGTTTATGAAAAAATGGGTGCTCTTCGGTGTGTGTGTGGGATGCGCTGTTTTGTTTGCCATTATGGGTGTTGGTTCCATCATCAGAACAGGCAGAATCAAAAGAGAAAACTTAGGAAAAGGTAAAAGCAATGAATAAGCTGTTTCAGGAAGAGAAAAGTAAAACAATAGAACGAATCCACCAATTGGAAAGTAAATTTGTCCGGATATCCTGGGGGAGAGTGGCGGTCTTTCTTGCTGGCATTATCCTCCTTTCCTTTGGGCTGAGCCGGAATAATCCGATTCTTTTGCTCGGAGCGGCAGCGTCCTTTATCTGCTTTCTGGTTCTTGTCAGTATCCATGGGCATGTATCACTGGATCTGCAGGATGAAAAGACCCGGGAACATGTAATCGACAGTTATATCCAGCGTCTCGGTACCGAATGGAAAGAGTTTGAAGATGACGGCAGTGACCTCATGGGAAAGGATGACCATGCGGCCTTTGATCTGGATATTGCCGGTCCGGCATCGATGTACCAGCTTCTGCATATCTGCCATACGGAAGAGGGCAGGAAGAAATTCTATGCATCCCTTTTGCCGCCGGAAGAGCTTCCTTCCGATGTGGAAGAAAGAAGATCGGCAATCCGTGAGCTGTCCGGTAAGTTTTCGTTTCTCTGTGCGCTCGAATCCGTAACCACGCGGATCACGACCAAGATGAAAAAGAAAAAATCCTTCTTCGTGGATGCGGAAGCAGAGAAAAAGAAACAGGAAAAGAAGGAAGAGATGAAGGGCTTCCCGGCCTGGATGCAGCTGTTCCGTTTTCTGATTCCGGCTGTAATGACCATACTTGTGATATTTACAATCATGGGGGTATTGGGAGCCGGCTATCTTGTCCTTGCGTTCCTGATTTCCCTTGTGATCACACTGACGCCCGGTGACAGCATCCTTTCCATGATGCTTCCGGTTTTCCGGTTTGGTCAGTCGGCGAAGGATCTGATCGGTCTTTTGGAACTTATTGCGGAAGAAAATTTTGAATCGGGCATCCTTGCTGAGATGAAAGAAAAGATTTCCCGCAAGGGCGGAATCCTTTCCGCGGCAGCCGAGATGCGCCGGATCGGTCAGGCACAGAGCCTTTCCTATAATACGATCGTGCATCTTCTTCTGAACGGTTTTCTGGCCTGGGATTTCCATGTAGGCTACGCTGCTTATGTGTGGAACGAGAAGAATGGTGAGCTTTACCGGGAATGTATGGAGGTGATCGCATCCTTTGAGGAGCTTGGCAGCTTTGCGGTCCTTCCGATTGTCAGAAATACAGCGGAGCCGCAGCTTACTTCATCCGACAGCAAAATGATAAAGGCGGAGGGCGTTTATCATCCGCTTTTGGCACAGGATACGGTTGTAGCCAATGATGTGGCCTTTGCTTCCCAGGTAACCATGATCACCGGCTCCAATATGTCCGGTAAAACAACACTGATGCGTACATTGGCACTGAATCTCTGTCTGATGTATGCCGGTGCGGATGTCTGCGCGGAGCGTTTTTCCGCAGGCTTTTACCGGGTGTTTACGTCCATGCGGATCCGGGACGATGTAACAAGCGGCATTTCCACCTTCTATGCCGAAATCCTGCGGATTAAGGAAATGGCCGATTATGTGCAGAAGGGCGGCAGTGTTCCGGCGCTCTGCATGATCGATGAAATCTTTAAAGGCACCAATTCCGCTGACCGGATCGCGGGCGCGGAGGAGGCTATCCGGACACTTTCTACCGGAAACTGTATGGTAGTTGTTACAACGCATGACTTTGAACTCTGTGAAATGAAATCTGCCGATGGAAAGCCCGTCGAGAACTATCATTTCGAAGAGTATTATGAGGGCGATAATATCCGCTTCGATTACACGATTCGTGACGGCCGCTGCACCACGCGGAATGCAAGGGCGCTTCTTACCATGGCCGGGCTGTTTCATGGAGAAACGGCCGACTATGCGGATACTGTTTAGGATATGTCGTAACGGTTTTCTGCAAATAGCGGTATGAATGAATCTGTATCAGGAACAGTATAAAGCCGGCTCATGTCCCCGGAAATCGGAAAAACGTATTTCAAAGAGGATAGGCCGGCTTTTGTTGCGCTTTTGTTATGTTTATAGTGCTATATTGATAGACGGAAAAAAAGATTGGATTTTTAATTCATATAAAAAAGGAGAACGATCATGCCAAGAAAGCAAGCGAATAGTTTTCAGGAATTCAATAATGCATTTAAAGTTAAGGAAGAAAAGTTGCCGAAAAAAAAGAAGATTCTTATTCGAGATAAGAAAAATAATACTTCACGCATAGATGAACAGATAATTGAAGGGGAGTTTAACACTTATTATAGAGTGACGGACGAAACCCAAAAGGAGGTCAGTCAGCTTCTGCAGATAATAGAATTCACGCCTGAGCAAAAAAAGCTGATTGAGGATCATCATCAGGCTTTCAATCCGAATGGATCACTGAACAAGTACTTCGAGAATGCGGGTATGCATACAACGCCCCAGACCCGTCAGAACGGTCCGTTTATGTGCTATATGATGGCGGAAAAAAAGATGAGCTTTCAGGAAGCCATTCATTTTCTTCCGGGAAAAGAAGGGTATGATCAGGTTGTAAGGGATTATCAGGAATTTGTAAAGAATCATCCTGTAAAGAAAGACGCTACACGCATCAAAAAGCAGATGGTCAATGGCGTAGAGACAGAAGTCGCTGAACCGATTCCGCAGGAAGAGCTTGATCAAAATGTGGAAGCCTGGACAAAGATTTTCATGAAGGCATCGGATGTCTTTAAGGATTATGAGCTTCCGAATATTGATTATTCGAATCCGGATGAGGTTGAAAAGCATGCATTCGAATTACTTCAGCTGAACGCGTTTCAGATCAATACGACACAGGAATTTGAAATGATCACAAAGCATTCGCCGGTTCATGCATTGAAAGCGGCCGGCGGTTCCAATACAATGGCAAAAAAAATGGATGTATTTGGCCAGATTCAGAGTTTTACTGCTTTATTTGGAAAAGCATATGCTATCGATGTCGTACAAATGGTTCAGAATGTTTCCAATAAAGTAGGTAAGCCTTTTGAGGACCTTGCCAGAGATAGATTACACTTCGCCATTCTGGGAAATCAGATGAAAGGGCGGAAAATGGGTAATCTTTATGAGAAGGATGATCTGACGCCGATTATCAGCGGGGCATGTGCGCAAACTCCTTATAACATGACATTTAATAAGAATGAGGCGAAACAGCTGTTTTATAAAAACGAGCTGAATAACAAGATGCCTGAGGCAGAGACAGCGTTTCAGGAGAATAAACAGATCGGAAGAGAATTCTATCTGCAAAGTATGCAATACCATAGTATTGAGGATTTTACTATAAATGCAGGTATTTTTGCAAAAAATTAC
>CACYDN010000276.1 GCA_902773185.1 uncultured Lachnospiraceae bacterium
GCGCTATTTTACTGACTTTTTTGAGGGTTTAAAGACAGAAAATATGGTTATGAGATAGGCGATTTGGCCAGGCACTGAACAGTAACTGATTTATTTAGTTGTCCGTGTCTGGTCAAAAAATGATACACCCTTTAGTTGTATAATAAAGGAGAAGCGGAACGCTGCTTCATGATGCCGGCAAAGATGGATGCAGAATACGTAATTGCCGGAACCTGTAGCAATTTCAGGAAAACCTGAATATAATGGTATTGGGGTAATCGGCCCCTATATCTTCACACAAGGAGAACACACCATGAAATTCATTCATTTATCGGATTTACACCTCGGGAAGAAAGTTAACGAGTTTTCCATAATCGAGGATCAGGAATATATTCTGAAGGAGATTCTTACAATCATCGGTGATGAAGCGCCGGACGGCATCCTGATCGCGGGGGATGTTTACGATCGAACGGTGCCCAGCGAAGAAGCGATGGAGCTCTGGGACGATTTTCTGACGAGCCTGGCCGAAAAAAAGGTGCCGGTATTTGTCATCAGCGGCAATCACGATTCGGCCATCCGTTTATCCGACCACAGCACACTCGTGAAGCAGGCCGGCATCCATTTGTCACCGAAGTATGACGGCACGGTGAGCCATTATCAAATGGAAGATGCGTTCGGTCCGGTTCATATTTATATGCTTCCGTTTATCAAACCGGCAGTGGTTCGGGAAGCGTTTCGGGACAAGCTTCCGAAGGAGGAAGAAATAAAAGACTATACGGATGCATGCCGCGTGGCCATAGCGCACATGAACGTGAATACAAAAGAACGGAACATCCTCATAGCGCATCAGATGATCATCGGCTCCGCGCGCTGCGACTCGGAGGAAGTATCGGTGGGCGGTTTGGACGGCGTGGATGTAAAGGTATTCGATGATTTTGACTACGTAGCTCTGGGGCATCTGCACGGAAAACAGAAGGTCGGCCGCGACACAGTCCGGTACGCAGGGTCGCCTCTCAAGTATTCCTTTTCCGAAAAGGATCATGTAAAGTCGGTCACAGTCGTGGAACTAGGGGATAAGGGCAGCGTCAGCATCCGCGAGCGAATCCTGACACCGAAGCGGGATCTTCGCGAAATCAGAGGCACCTACGATGAATTGATGACAAAAACGAATTATGAAGGAACCAATACGGAAGACTATATCCATGCGGTATTAACGGATGAAAATGATGTGATCGATGCGATCGCGAGGATGCGCGTCGTGTATCCGAACCTGATGAAGCTGAGCTATGACAATAAGCGGACCAGACGTCAGCAGGTCGTTACGGATGCGGAGAACGTTGAAAAGAAAACACCGCTGGAACTGTTTGAAGAGTTCTACGAAAAGCAGAACAATCAGAGCATGACGGAAGAGCAAAAGAAGCTGTCACAGGAGCTCATCGAGTCTATTTGGGGGGAATAAGCATGAGACCTTTAAATCTTACAATATCCGCGTTCGGCCCCTATGCCAAGCGCACGGAAATCGCTATGGAGGCCCTGGGAAGCCAGGGACTGTATCTCATCACGGGGGATACCGGAGCGGGAAAAACGACAATCTTCGATGCCATCTGTTTTGCGCTTTTCGGAGAAGCAAGCGGCCCGAACAGAGAGGCATCCATGTTTCGGTCCAAGTATGCAGAGCCCGGTACGCCGACGGAGGTAGAGCTCACGTTTTTGCATGGCGGAAAAGAGTACTATGTAAAAAGGAATCCGGAATATCTTCGTCCGAAAAACAGGGGGGAGGGAACGACGAAGCAGACTGCCGATGCAGAGCTGCATATGCCTGACGGCAAAGTCATCACGAAGGTAAAGGATGTAACGGAAGCAATCGAAAACCTTTTGGGCATCAACAGGGATCAGTTTTCCCAGATCGCCATGCTGGCGCAGGGAGACTTTCTGAAGCTGCTTCTGGCCGATACCAAACAGCGGCAGGAAATCTTCCGGGAACTGTTTCAAACAAAAATCTACCAGATCCTTCAAATCAGACTGGAAGAAAAACGGAAAGAAATTTACGGTCAGGTGGAAGATGGAAAGAAGAGTGTGGAGCAGTTTATTCAGGGCATCCAGGTCCCGAAGGATGATGTTCTTTCCATTGATGCGCAGAAGGCAAAGCGCGGTGAAATGACCACAGAAGATGTTATCGAACTGCTGGACAAACTCATTACGCAGGATGAAGCCTTGAAGGCCAAAACAGATGATGGATTACAGCAGATCAATAATGCACTCGAGGCCGTAAACAAAAAAATCGGTGCGGCCGAGGAAGTGGAAAAGTCAAAAAAGGCAAAAGCGGACGCCGAAGAAAAACTCAAAAAAGAGGAACCGGAGCTGACGCTGCGGAAAGAAAGATTCGAAGAGGCGGGCTTAAAGTTAAAAGAAAAGGCACAGCTCGAGAAGGAGGCGCTGGCGATTGAGGCGGAGCTTCGCCAATATGAGGCGGCAGCGACCTTGCAGAAGGAACTGGAGCAGCTGCAAAGGGAAAATAAGGAACTCATCGCTGACCGCGTGAAAAAGGAAGCTGAGAGAAAAGATAAGGCGGGCAGTCTTGCCAAGCTAAAAGAAGAGCAGGCCTCCTTTCAGGATACGAGTGCCACGATCGAAATCATCAAATCGAATCTTGCAAAAATAGACGAAGAATCGGAAGCAGCTGGTGACCTGTCGGAGTCGCTAAAAGTATTTTTTGCCGATCAAGAAAAGTATATCGCGGCGCAGGAGGACTATAAAAAGAAAGATGATGCGTTTCAGAAGGCAAATGCATTATATGAATCAAAAGAACAGGCCTTCCGGGACGGACAGGCAGGCCTCCTTGCGGAAAAGCTGAAGGATGGAGAAAGGTGTCCGGTCTGCGGATCCACCACGCATCCGCATCCGGCAACATGCTCCGCCGAGGTGCCATCGGAAAATGAACTCGAAGCGGCAAAAAAAGAAAGTGCGAAGGCGCGTAATCTGCGTGACAAGGCGTCGGAAGAAGCGGGCCGATGCAGGACATCGCTTGAAATACAGGAAAAAGAGCTGCAGAAAAAGAGTAAAAAGCTCCTCATGACAGAAAATCCGGAAGAGGCACGGAAGCTACTTGGCGAGAAGAAGAATTCCTGCAAAGAGAGGCGCGCAGCGGAAGAAGAAAGGCTCATGGCAGAGCAGGACAAGATCAAAAGAAAGGCACTACTGGAAAAGCAGATTCCGGAACTTGAGACTGAAGTAGAAGCTCTTCGTTCTGCCATTGAGAAAAAGACGGCTCAACTTTCAGCGGAAGAGGCAAAGCTCATGGAAAAGGAAAAGCAGCTGGCTGAGCTGAAGAAGGGCCTCAAATTTGAAAATAAAGCGGCGGCCGAAGCTGCCCGTGCAAAGCTGATCCGACAGGCGGCTGAGCTGCAGGCGGCCTATGAAAAAGCCGAAAAAGAGCTGTCCGAACAAAATGAAGTCGTTCTTCGATTAAGGACGGCAATCAGCGAAAATGAAAAAGCAATTCAGGCAGCGAAGGTCACGGATGTGGCGGGCGAGCTTAATGTGCAGAGCGAACTGAAGGAAAAGCAGAAAGGTTACATTTCGCAAAGTGAAACCGTGGCCAGCCGTCTTAAAAGCAATAAAAATACACGCGAAAATATTATCAGCAAATCTGCCGGTATGCTCGAGGTGGAAAAGAAGCTTCAATGGGTAAGCACGCTCGCGAATACCGCGAACGGCAGACTTCTCGGAAAAGATAAGGTGATGCTGGAAACCTATATCCAGACGACGTATTTTGACAGGATCATCCGGCGTGCCAATCTGCGGTTTCTTACGATGTCCGGCGGGCAGTATGAACTCATCCGTATGAAGGAGGCTGCAAACGTGAAGAGCCAGAGCGGTCTGGATCTGGGTGTCGTCGATCACTACAACGGCACGGAGCGAAGTGTGAAGACGCTGTCCGGCGGAGAATCGTTTATGGCATCCCTCTCCCTTGCGCTCGGACTTTCGGATGAGATTCAGTCATCAGCGGGCGGAATCCAGATTGATACCATGTTTGTGGACGAAGGCTTCGGTTCGCTGGATCCGGAAACGCTTGATATGGCCTACAAAGCGCTTGCCGGTCTCACGGAAGGAAATCGGCTGGTCGGCATTATTTCGCATGTAGGTGAACTAAAGTATAGAATTGATAAGCAGATCGTTGTAACGAAGGAGAAGAGCGGAGGAAGTAAGATTGAGATGGTGGTGTGATACACCATCTCTACAGAAAATGCCATTTCTGTATTATAGGAATACGAAGGGGGACTTATCATGTCTAAGTTAATACGCACGAATATATCTATAATTACTTACAAATACAATGACATTATGGTGGAACTTGTAGAGACGGATGAAACATATGAAGTGTGGATTTACGGGCAGGATCAAAGCTATAAAAGCTATGTGTACGGGATTCCGGTCGATGATAGATCATTATCCGATTTTAGAGGTTTTCTTGAACTTGTTGAACAAAACATAGATGAATACATCATCAATTATATCGAAGCACAAATGCCGGAGGATAATAATTAGCA
>CACYDN010000277.1 GCA_902773185.1 uncultured Lachnospiraceae bacterium
GTCCAGGAACATGTTGTTATAGCAGGCAAAAATGGCCGGGATATCCACACCCTTGGGACAGGGCATGCAGTAATGGCAGCCCGTACAGCCGACCTTTGTTCTGGAACGAAGGATTTCCCGGATCTTCTCCACCAGGAAATGATCCCTTCTGGTGAAAGAATTCGCTTCTGTTGCCGAAGCAATCCGGCAGTTTTCCTCTACCATTTCAATTGAGTTCATTCCGGAAAGCACACAGGTAACCTCCGGCTGATCCCACAGCCACCGGAGTCCGAGCTCCGCGGAGGACCACTCGGGTCTCAGCTTATTGAGTCCTCTCATACAGGATTCCGGCAGGTTCACCAGCTTACCGCCGCGGAGCGGTTCCATGATGATCACCGGAATTCCCTTCTCGGCCGCCGCCATAAGCCCGACCCGGCCGGCCTGGGTGGTTTCATCCATGTAATTATACTGAATCTGGCAGAAATCCCAGTCATAATCATTCAGGATTTCAATAAACATTTCTGTATTTCCATGATAAGAAAAACCGACCTGACGGATATCGCCCTGTTTCTTTCTGTTCTCGATCCACGGGATGATACCCAGTTTTTTGAGATTCTCCCACGCCACCGTATCGGTCAGCATGTGCATGAGATAATAGTTGATATAATCCGTTTGCAGACGCACGAGATGCTCGCCAAAGTATTTATCGATGGCAGCCGAATTCCGGATCATGTACTGCGGAAGCTTCGTGGCCACATTCACTTTATCGCGAATGTCATTTTTCTTCAAAATCTTGCCGAGCGCAACCTCGCTGCCCGGATAGATATAGGCGGTATCATAGTAGTTCACGCCCAACTCATAGGCCTTCATGATTTCCTTCTCCGCCTTGATGAGATCGATACCTCTTCCCTTTTCCTTCTCGGAAAAACGCATGCAGCCGTAGCCCAGCATGGAAATATCGTTACCGTATTTATCTTTTCTATACTGCATAATCCGCCCCTTTCTTTCCGGTCACGGTCGTTTATCTATATCTGTTGTAATTTCTCACATCAAATACAGTTGATTTCATGATTCTGCTTACACGATCTTCTTCAGGTCCTCTTTGGAAACGCCGCAGTCTCTGCAGAACTGCTCCAGCTCCTTCTCCTTCCGGATGAGCATCACATCCTGAAACTTCCGCGTCCTAAGATAAAAGAAGCCGGCAACCCGTTCCCCGGTACAGATACTCGACTTCACCGCCGGCACCTTCTCCGAAGGATCATACCTATATTTTGTTTCTTCACTCAATTTTTTACTACCAAACATCCCGCACTCCACTTGTCGTTTTTCCGTAGTATTCTCGTGAACAATTACTCTTTATTGTTTCAAGTTCAGCCTTCCACCCCAATCAGGCCACTACCGTAGGTTTTTTCGTGAACATTAATTAATATCACTATTATCTCACAGACAGGCTTCCGTGCCTACGTCCGCTACAGTAGCTTTTCTCATAAATATATGCTCTTTTATTATTCTTTTCACGTTCAGGCTTCCGCGCCGGTAGCTGCGGATCGAAAACATTTGCGAGTTTTCGAGAGCAGCTGCCGTGCAGGAAGCCGTAATAACCAAAAACAAAATTAGGTGAATTTACAGCTGCCGTGCAGGAAGCCGTTCGGAACAAACCGTTCACGAAAAACCTACAACCACTTCTTCTTCTTGAAGAATATCAGGCTTCCCACCGCAATCACAAGACTCACTATGATCACCCCGGGGTATCCCCATTTCGTGCTGAGAAGCGGCATATGCTGGAAGTTCATTCCGTACCAGCCGGTGATCAGCGTCAGAGGCATGAAAATCGTGGTTACGACCGTAAGCAAGGTCATGATCCGGTTCTGCTTCACATCCATCTGCGTATGGTAAAGATCTCGAACCTGCATGGTATAGTCACGAAGATTCGTGGCTGTATCATGGAGCCGGGTCATCCGGTCCGTAAACAGACGGAAATACCGCGTATTCTCCGAACTGAAGAAATTATTCTCGTTCTCCGCCAACTCCTGCCCCAGGTCGATCAGCTGCTCGTAATGCATCCGAAGGTCACGGATATCACCACGGATTTCATTCACTCGTCCGAGGTCGGCCTCTACGGCATCGTCCAGAATATCATCTTCGATATGATCCAGTTCCTTTTCGTAGGACTCCAGAATGGAAAGATCCCGCCGGATGATAAGTTCCAAAAAGTCGTAAAGAAAACGCTCCAGACTGGGGATGCGCCACTTTTTCGTTTTGGCGATCCGGCGGAACATCCGCTCCACGACTCCTGTCGAATCAATAAAAACAATGCCTTTCTCGTCCAGAGCAAAGGCATATTTATAATCCTCGCCGGTGATGTTCCGGCGGCTGGGAATCGAAAAAGTCCCCGTAAGCGAGTCGAAGTTCACTTCAGCCTTGGTGTTATGGATATCCGTAACATCGAGGTCCATATCAATTCCCATATCAAAACTCGCCTGCCGCTTTTTCCATTCCTCAGGAGTCAGCACAACCGCGTATTGATAATCTCTGTTTTTAATTTCTTCCGCCGTGCATTCTGTAAGCACTGATCTGATCTGGCAGTACATGTAGTACCCTCCTCATTTCCGGTTACACGGCAGACCGAAGTCCCTGCCAAAGCGCCCGAATCCGGGTAGATACCCGTCCGGTTAAAAGGGTCTTCAGGTACAGGCATCTCCGCCAAGCCGGATGGAAAGCTCTGCTGCCTCCCTTGCCGCCTCTAAGGTATCCGCTGCAGCAATATATCCGGTCGCATGACAAAAGTTAAGTCCCCGTATGCCGGTAATCTGTTCCAAATCCTCGCGGGATGCGCCACGCCAGTCTGCAGGAAACGGCAACCGGGATTCGTGCCGGTTGCTATTATCCGGTACAGCCTGGATCATGTACCCGCCTCTCGCCGAGGGAAATATCACATATAAAATGTCTGTTTCCGCAACAATTTCTTGCCACGGTGCCGTGCGGGACAGCTCAAGAATCCGCCCTTCCGCTTTTTCAACCTCCGCACGCACAAAGCCCCTTGCTTCACGCCGCGCATTCATCTGTCTGAACTCGCTGCCCAAAACCTCCCGGGCAAACCGCACCGCATGGTCAAAGGCTTCATCGTAGGTCTGTTCGTCGTTCCAGGAGGGATTCATATTCTTAATGGATTCTGTCAGAAGATTCCCCTTGCCGGTATTATCCGCCTGATCGATTTCCTGCACGAACTTCCTGTCAAAGGTTTCCGCATCTTCGGGATCCAGAATTTCACTTCCGAATTTTTTCCAGAGCAGACCAAAGGATGCATAGGGCACCCCGTTATCTCGTTTTTTATCGTCCCTGTGATGATCAAACTCACCGTTTCCGATATCGTAAACGATACCGTCATAATTCTCCGGAACCTTACTGCCCCGTTCCACCTTAAAATCCGGATTCAGGATTTCCAACAGAGCCGTGGAAAATACATCATCCGCATGAAAGGTTCCGCTATGGGTAAAGCCCTTATCAAAGAGCTCGGAATTCTTTTTTTCTTCATCTGCCATGTTATTCACCTTCTCAGAATTCAGTCCTCTTCAGGTTTCGGATAGTTATCCTAATTTATACTATAGCAGATGATTTCCTAAAAATTCTGCACAGTTCGCTTATTTTTTCCGCCATGTTCCCGGCGAGATCAGAACAAGCATGGGGAAGAGCTCCAGTCTTCCCGCAATCATATCAAATACAAATACCCACTTGGAAAGTCCGCTGAACCCGGCAAAGTTTCCTGCCGGACCTACCACGCCCAGACCGGGACCGATGTTATTGATGGTCGCTGTCACAGAGGTAAAGCTGGAGGTCATATCCATGCCGTCCATTGAGATCAGCAGAAACGACCCAATAAACACAAAGAGGTACGCCATCATATAAACGTTGGTGGACCGGATGACATCCTCCTCCACCGATTTTCCGTCGAGACGGACACGTTTCACGGAACGGGGATGGACAAACTTACTGATTTCCCGCCGTACCTGCTTTGCCCATATCACGAACCGGGATACCTTCATACCGCCGCCCGTACTGCCCGCACAGGCGCCGCAAAACATGACGGACACCATGACCGCCTTCGGCATGGATTTCCATAGATTGAAGTCCGTCGTAGCAAAACCTGTCGTCGTCATAACGGAAGCCACCTGGAAGGTAGATGTTCGAAGGCTGACTGCCAGAGAGCCGATATCACTCATGATTCCGAAGCAGACCATTGCAACACAGGCGCCATAGATCACAAGATACCAGAATACCTCTTCGCACTTTAAAATATCCTTCCATTTCTTCATGATCATGAGGAAATAGACTTTGAAATTCACGCCAAACAGAACCATGAATACAGTGATCACGATCTGGCAGGCCGGTGAATAACCGGCGCAGCTGTCACCCCGTACACCGAAACCGCCCGTACCGGCCGTACCAAAGGAAATGCAGATAGCATCGAACTTCGGCATGCCCAGAATATACAAGATTATCATCTGGACAAGGGTCATTGTCGTATAAATGGCATACAGAAGAAAGGCGGTTCTGCGTGCCTTCGGCACCAGCTTATCCACAGAGGGGCCCGGGCTCTCCGCCTTCATCAGGTTCATTTCATCCGCGCTTGAGGGCAGGAAAACGATCAGGAAGACCAGAACACCCATACCACCGATCCAGTGGGTAAAGCTTCTCCAAAGGAGCAGACTCTTTGACATGGCCTCCACATCCGTCAGGATGCTGGCTCCCGTTGTTGTAAAACCGGAAGCTGTTTCAAATACCGCATCGGTAAATTTTGGAATCTCACCGCTGATAATAAAAGGAAGTGCGCCCACAAGGGAAAGGATCACCCACACCATGGCCGTGATCACAAAGCCCTCCCTTGCCCGGATTCTTGTATTCTCCGGCCGACTCAGACGGATCAGCGTTCCCACCAAAATAGCGCCTGTCGCAACCCCCAAAAGAGGCAACAGACCATCATCCCAATAATACACGCCTACCACAGTGGGAATCAGCATCAATAATCCCACAATCTGCATGATGCAGCCGTTGATATATAAGATCATTCGATAGTTCAACGTTTTGTTCCGCCTTATTTCAGAATTTCGTCAATGCTCTTCAGGCCCTTCTGAGTCGTTACCACAACCACACTGTCGCCGGCCATGATCATATCCCGGCCACCCGGCCGGATAATTTCACGTTCACGGGCGATGCAGGCAAGAAGGGTATTCTCCTTCAAATTCAGATCCTTCAGCTGTTTGCCGATGATCTTGGCATCATTTCCCACGCTGAATTCCAGGGATTCCACCTTTCCCTTTTTCATCTGGTAAAGAGCGATCACATCGCTGTCCTCTTCATTGTGCATGGAACGAACAAACCGCGTGATATACTCTGCCGTAATTTTCTTCGGGGATATGATTCGCCCGATCGGCAGCTCGCCCGCGATATCTTCATAGGAATTCCTTGTAACAAGTGTCATGACCTTTGCCTCGGAGGTCTTCTTCATATGAAGCGAAAGCAAAATATTCTCTTCATCATGAGCCATCAGTGCGCAGACTGCGTCCATATCCTCGGCGGATTCCTCCGTCAGAAGCGCCTTATCGGTCGCATCGCCCTGGATGATCATAGCCTTCGGCAGAAGCTCTGCCAGCTCATCACATCGCTCCGGATCCTTCTCAATGATCTTTACATCGATTCGAAGTTCGATCAGGCGTTTTGCCAGATAATAGGCAATGGTTCCGCCGCCGGCGATCAGTACGCTGCGAATCCGCCGCGCGCGGATACCGATCTTATTCAGGAAATCGCTGACGTCCGCCAGAGAAAGGGTAACGGAAATCCTGTCGCCCGCACGGATTTCCGTGAAACCGCCGGGGATGATGAACTGACCGTCCCGCTCCACAATACAGATCAGCGCACTGGCGCCGACCTTGGAAGGCATATCCTTCAGAAGCATGCCATCCAGAATGGAACCGTCCGGTACATCCAGACTGATCAAGCTGATTCTGCCCTTGGCGAAGGTATCCACCTCCAATGCCGAAGGGATCTGAATCAGACGTACAATTTCTGCCGCAGCGACAAATTCCGGGTTAATGGCCATAGAAAGACCCAGTTCCTCCCGAAGATAACCGATCTCCTGTGAGTACTGGGGACTTCTGACTCTGGCGATGGTCCGGCAACGGCCGGCTTTCTTGGCAACCAGACACGTCAGCATATTCTTTTCATCCTGGTTGGTCACGGCGATCATCAGATCCGCATCCTCAACACCGGCCTCCAGTTGAGCCCGGTAGCTGGTGCAGTCACCGTAATATCCGATCACATCCATGGAATTCGTTGCGGAAGTAAGCGCATCCTGATGGATGTCCATCATGGTAATCTCATGTTTTTCTTCACAAAGCTGTCCGGCGATGGCCTTGCCGATCCTGCCGCAGCCCGCGATCATAATATTCATAGGATAATCCTCAATTGTTTGTATTTGGTTCTTAGCATCATTATAGTGGAAAAGACTTTTTTTTCAAGTGAAAAATCTGTTACCCGATTTGAATAGCGGAAAAAGAAGACGGTCCTACTTAGCTCTTCGCTAAATAGAACCGTCCACGACATTTTCATCTTACCAGGTAGTTGCAATATCAAGTCCGTAAGGATTCCAGGAGGTGAACCCGCCTGTATCACATACGATTGCAGTACCAAGAGAGCACTGCAGGATGGTTCCTCTCGGACGGATGCCAAAGTCTGCGGCAACCATGATGTAACCACCAAGCATCTTGCAGCCATCTTCTCTTACCCAATACGGATACTCTTCCTCGGAATAACCCATGCCTCTCATGACTTCTACAACACCACTCATATCAAGGTTGTAGTAGGTCTCTCTTCCGCTCGGGCCATCGTAAACACCGGCAAATGCGGTAAGACCGCCTGCAGGTGCAGGTGCTTCCGTTGTCGGCTCCGGTGCAGAAGCTTCTTCAACCGGTGCAGCTTCTTCCTGAACAGGTGCAGCTGCAGGAGCTTCGGTAGCAGCTACAGGTGCCTCTGTGCTCGGAGCTTCCGTTACTTCCTGAGAAGAAGTAACCAGTGTACGCTCTACTGTGGAAACCTCAACTTCCGGCTCTTCTGCCTTCTTTGCCGGTTTCTTAGCATACTGCTCTTTTCTGGCCAGCTGATCCTTACGGATTTCTTCTCCCTTTGCAGCTCTCTCCTCATCGGAAATCGTTACTACAGTCTGGTCTTCTTCCTCTTCCTCGACTTCATCCTCATCGATCTTAAGGAAGGTTTCCTGTTCCTGCTCCTTCTTTGCACTCATCGTCATAGCAACCGGTGCATCCTCACCTTCGCCGATCACAACATCGGTATGGAATACCGATTCATTATGCTCAATGCGGCTCGCTGAGGTGCTGAGTTTATCATCTGCCTCAGAACGAAATGCATACGTGCTGAACAGAAGCAGCATCATAGCAAGAGCAAGAGCTATCCGATTGGATATGATCCATGTCTTTTTTCGTTTCTTCGAATTCATACTAAACACTTTACCTTTCGCATCTGTAAATAGGTTACCATCCATTTATACAGATTTATTTCGCAATTGTCAAGTGTTTTGTAATAAATTCGTAATAATCATCACTAAAAATCGATAAAAAAAGCAGTTTTTGTAATATTTTACTATGAAAATCCCTATTTTTTCCGGATTTTCATCGGTTTCTTTTTCAACACCTGTCAATATGTTACATTTCTCTGACACAATTTAAAATTTGTAACATAGAATTCCGTCACATTTTTCCCGTATCCGGATCCATTTCCGCTTTTTATACAAATCCGCTCTTTTATATCTACTCCGTAGGCCTTTGATAGAACCGCCCGATGACCCGCTCCGTTTTTAATACATTAACAAACGCTTCCGGATCCGTCTCCCGGACCACACGGATGATCCGGCCGGATTCCGCACCGGATACAACGGAATACACCACATTTCTTTCGCAGTGCTCATAGGAGCCCTCGCCCTCCAGAATCGTTGCGCCGTGCATACTGATATCCGAGATGGCATCACAGACCTCCTGCGGTTTATTTGTTACAATAAAGAAGGTTGCTTTCTGGTACTTTCTGTACAGCATCCGGATTGTCGCAGTCGAAGCGTATTGGAAGATGATCGAATACAGAGCCTTATCCCAGTCAAAGATCACGCCGGCCGCCGTCAGGATTACCGCATTGATGATCAGTGGAATACTGAAGGAATCCACGCCCCGCTTTTCCGAAAGATAAATGGCTATGAAGTCCGTGCCGCCGCTCGTTGCATCCTTCAGAAGGCACAGGCTGATGGCCACACCGTTGATGAGACCGCCGAAGATGCTGATGAGCAGGATATCCTCTGTCAGATGAAGCGGCGGGATGATATCTGTCAGAACCGCCGTAAGCACAATACACCAGCAGGAAAGCCATGTGAATTTTTTTCCGACAAAACGGAAACCGATATATACCGGAATCGCATTGATAAGCAGATTCAGCACCGTATACGGAATTTCCCTGTGCAGATATTTTTTCACAATCTCCTGAATCAGAAGCGTCAGACCACTGGCCCCGCCGGGAAGCAGTCCGCCGGTATGCACGAACGTGTTGATGTTGAGCGCCATAATAAAAGAAGCAATACCCACCACAAGGATCCGCCAGACCATCCGGTCCCGGAAATTCGTCTTTCCCGGAATACTTTTTATCTTATTTGTAATCTCTTTTCCATCGCCCATCAGGACACCTCATTCTCATCATTCAATTAGAACGCCCTGTCCAACTCAAATAATCTCATATAATCTTCTCAGATACAGCCGCAGGAACTCATCGTACGCACCCAGGCCTTCCGACAGGAAATGCGCTTCATGTCCCGCCGAAAAGGTTCGTTCCGCCGGAGAAAGGTCTCCTTCCGAAAGTCTTGCCCGGAAAGCATCTCCCGCGAGAAACGCAAGGGGGATAAAACCGATGATTGTTTTCCCGCTTTCTCTTTCTGCGATGGCTTCTGCCGCTGCCGGAGCTGACGTTTGTCCCGCCAACTGAAGTTCCAGTTCAAGAAGCATCTTCTTCGTCCGTTTCTGTCCCATCAGACTGATGACGTGTGCCTGCGGCGAAAGACTCTTTCGCATGGCATCCTCCAGAAGAGGCAGAAGCGCTTCCGTTTCAGGTCTTAATTCTTTCTCCACTACCGCTACCGGAATCTTTCCCTTTGCTTTTTCTCCGTAAACACCGGTCATACAACGGACAAACAGAGGAAGGTCGTCCTCCCCCGCGATCAGGGGCCGCGCAATCTGCATCCGGGAAAAGAGCGATGCACATCCGTGCAGTTCTTCCTTTTCCTTTTCATAGGCGCGGCTAAAAAGCACCTCTGTCGTGAGAGCCGCCAGGCTTTGCACGCCATCCTCCTTCAGCTTCAGCATGGCTGCACGGATGCCCCGCACCTTCTGCCCTTCCGTTTCCCGCAGGGTTTTCCGTGCCGTCTCATCCGTATAGGCAAGCATAACCTCAGCGTCCGGAAAGCGTTCCCCGATTTCTTCTATTAAAATGCGAAGGTCTTCCCGTCCCGCCGGATCTGCCGTTCCTTCGGAGATGACCAATATTCCCTGCTTCATGCCATTCACCGTTTCTTTCTATCAATCCACCTGTTTTTCACGTATCTATATGAATGCTTGTTCTTTCCGTAAACAGGCACCTCACCCGTTTGCATCGAAAATAATATCCACAGTCAATTACATTTTTTCCGATCACCTGTACTCATCACAGGTTTCCGGCTGAAGCTCATATGCCGTTTGGTTATTTGCCGTACTGATCCATACAATCGGTTTTCCATTGGAATTCACACCTACAGCCCATCCGTTCTGCCCATTAGAAGTGTTATGGAGAGACGGTGCACTTCCGCCAACATTCATGTTCAGTTCCTGTAATGCCGTCGGCGCATTAATTCCGTTTACTGTCTGGAAGGGTTTGCCCGGCTCTGCGGTAAAGATTACAGTTCCGTTCATATAAGGTTGCAGGTCATCATAGGCATCTTCATTGGCCAATCCAGCACTCATAGCTGAGTTGATTGTTTCTGCCGCTGCTACATCATCTGCAGCACGACTCTTGGATATATAACGAACCATCGCCGGAGCCATACTAAGCGCGGAAACCGAATACCAGGAGCCCTTGTATTTATAACATACATCCTTCTCAGTATTGCTTTCCCCGTTGTAGCTCATGGTAATATCCACGAAAGCAAACTCGTCCACATCGGAAAGAATGCCCAGAATTTCATCCGCCCCTTCTTCAAGGTCATATTCACGCAGCACGTCCTCTCTTGTACATTTCCGGCTTTCTCCGATTGTAAATGTCACTTTGTCAAAATATGAAAAGCTGGAACTCTTATTATTCAGATATTCTTTTAATTTGCTTTTCAGATCGGATGTACTGTTGATTCCTGCTTCAGCGAGTTCCGGTGTAGCTGCAATATACTTATCCATGATCGCATTCGGCGTCATATTGAGGAGTTTATCAATGTCCCAGTTTTTTAAAGCTTCATATACCGCTTTTGTTGCCTCCTCCGGCTTATCCTTTCCGCCGCCATCCTTATTGCGTAGCAAGAAAAAGGCTGTGATGCCGCCACCGACTAGGAGCACTGCAATCATGGAAATGATGAGTATCATCTTTCCCTTTCCCTTCGCTTCCTTTCCGTTTTCGGCATGCTTCGGTGCCTCATTGCCTGCAGGATACATCTGCGGCTGCGAGAACTGCTGACCGCCCGTCTGCTGAAACTGCTGACCGCCCGGTTGTTGCTCAAACTGCTGGCCACCCATCTGCTGACCTTGCGGCTGTGCATACTGATTTGCCTGCTGATACATTCCCTGCTGTCCGTACATGCCCTGTCCGGGTTGCTGTGCATACTGCTGGCCACTCATCTGCTGATATTGCTGGCCGCCCGATTGCTGCGCATACTGCTGGCCACTCATCTGCGTAAACTGCTGGCCGCCCGATTGCTGCGCATACTGCTGGCCACTCATCTGCTGATATTTCTGGCCGCCCGATTGCTGCGCATACTGTTCTCCGCCCCCCTGCTGTCCCTGTGGCTGCGCGCCGGTCGGCGCTCCGCATGACATACAGAAGCCGCTTCCATCTGGAACCTGGGCTCCACAATACTGACAAAACATCCTTTCCTTCCTCCTTCATTTGTATGCTTATTTATAATAATCCAATACTATTTTTCGAATCTGTCTTTTTTCATCTAATGCTTCTCATCTTCTATGCTTCATCTATTGCATTTCTGTCATATCACATCTATTGTTTTCCTCTATGAATCGATTTCTTCCTTCTCCTCAGGGTATTGCTTCGCAGGTTCTTCCCGTCCCTCAATTTCGGAACCGCAGAACATACAGAAACGTGCTTCCTTTGGATATTTTGTCCCGCAATACGGACAAAACTGTTTCACTTTATGCTCCCGGGAAATATCCTCCCCGGTTTCATGCTCCGCCCGGGGAAGGCCGTCAACCTGCTGCATCGTCCGGTTTGCCACCTCATTGTAATAATTCACAATGATAGAAGTAATGAGGGCAACAAAAACGATTCCATATATTCCAAGCAAGACGGAAAGCACCTTTCCAAAGCTCGTGACCGCCGTGATGTCCCCGAATCCGATTGTTGTAACGATTGCAAAGGAGTACCAGAGTCCGTCCTTAAATCCCGGCATATCCGGCTCTACGATTTTAAACAGAAACGAAAAGGACACAATGAGAAGGATCATACCAAAGAACACGCGTGCCGCATAGGTTCTCCGAATGATTTTCTGCAAAGTCGGAATTTCAATCTGCGAAAACGAAATCTTCAGGATATGGAGCAAAGCCCAGGCAGAAAACGGAATCACAAGTGTAATCACATTTAACAGCTCAATATCCGTTTTCTCTAATGTGCTAATAAATTTAAATAAAACATATAAAATGATCAGCGTGATTCCCGCATTCAACAGAACATTGTAGATTTTCCGGTTCCCAATAACAGATATAATCCGGTTGGAGAGAAAGACCAGAAAACACACGATTGTGGCAACCGTCATCGGATAAAACGTACAGCCGAGAACCGCCGCAGCAAGCCCGATCAAAAGATAGATTCCTGTATGACAGACATGGGTCACCATTTGCAGCCGGGATGTTTCGCTATATCCAAACATCTGAATCAGATTTACCAGAGTGACAGCAAAAAACATAGCGCTGACCAAAGGGCCGACCGGAACATTTTTTAGCAGCCTGCTGATGATTGCCAGGGAAAGAAGAAGCACAAAGATGGTGATCACGCCTTCTAAAAAAGCCAATGCAGCTATATTGATTCTCCTTTTCCCTTTCATTTCTGCTCTCCCTGCTTATCATCCACTACAATGCAAACAAAGCCACATAACTCAAACAATTTTTCTTGTTGTTTTCCTAGTATAACGATTCTTAAATAACTGAACCGAATGCTTGCCTGCTTTCCCATGGCGCCCTGGCATTTCATGCCAGGCAAGTCTTGCAGTGCAAGACTTGGTTTTGCCTAAGCAA
>CACYDN010000278.1 GCA_902773185.1 uncultured Lachnospiraceae bacterium
GCCTTTTACGCGGAATGGTTCATGAACCGAATGAAAGATGGCTATGTCATCGTAAGAAACCCCATGAATTATAACCAGCTCTCCAGGGTCTGCCTCACGGCAGACCTTGTGGACTGCATTGTTTTCTGGACCAAGGATCCGCGGCCGATGATTCCCCGGCTGACGGAACTATCTGATTATACCTTCTACTTTCAGTTCACCCTGACCGCCTACGGCCGGGATGTGGAAAAGAATCTTCCGGACAAAAAATCGGTCCTGATTCCGGCGTTCCGGGAGCTCTCCCTCCTGATCGGGCCGGAGCGGGTCATTTGGCGCTACGATCCGATCCTGATCACCAGCCGCTATTCGGAAGCGTATCATCTGAAAGCTTTTCGCGAGATTGCAGAAGCTTTGAGCGGCTATACGGAAAAGTGTGTATTCAGTTTCGTGGATTCGTACGCACGTAACCAAAAAGCCCTGAAGGCTCTCGGCATTCAGGCTCAGACAGATGATGCGATGCGGCGCATGGCAAAAAAAATGCGGGATATCGCCGCGGAAAATCACATGCGCATCGCCACCTGCGCGGAACGGATCAATCTGGAAGACCTTGGGATCGATCATAACGCCTGCGTTGATAAGCAACTGATTGAAAGACTGACCGGCGGCACCATCAAGAATACCAAAAAGAATTCGAAGGACCAGGGTCAGCGTGGGGACTGCCGGTGTATGCCCAGTAAGGAGATTGGCGCGCACAATACCTGTGGTCATGGCTGTGTGTATTGCTACGCGAATTTCAGTCCGGAATCTGTCAAAAAGAGTATGGCGTTATATGACCCGAACTCTCCCATCCTCTGCGATAAGATTGGAGAAAACGACGTCATCAAAGATGCCGGCGATATGAAGAAGCTGGTCATCACGGATGGACAAATGTCGCTGTTTCAGATGAAGACCTAGATCTTCCAGTGTAACAGTATTTGTGAACGTTTTTCTGGTAAACCTAATTTAAGTCATGCCAATAATCAAAGTAAATATACCACTCATCTCCATATCTGACAGTAAGGACACTGGCATCACAAATCGATTTTAAACCACTATAGGTTTCTACCTCATAACTGTAGCATACTCTTTTATACTCATCCGCTTCCGGTATTTGATATTCACCAAGGCCAAGTAATCGGAAATAGGCATTATCCTCTTCAACCGCTGTCGTTGCGTCAGCAATCCATCCCTGACCATCAGGAACCGATCTTCCGTATCTCTCATTATCCGTATTCCAATCTTCTTTTCCTGTCACTTGAAAATCACCAATATAGCTTACATCAGCAGCAGACTGCCGCCAACTGTCATAGGTATTGTTTGCCGCGCCAAGGCTTGTTTTATACATAAATTCGAGAAACAGAAGGTCGAAATAATACACGTCGGAACCTTTTTCATAATCTAATCTACTGTCATATATTTCCGGATCTGACAAAAACGGATTTTTTTCTCTTTCATACTGCTTTTCATAATTGGTGACTTTCCATTTACCCGATGTCTTGTAACCCGATCCCATAAGATTCGCAAACGCAAGAAAGGCATTATACATCTCCGGCGTCAGACAATAGCCGGTGACCGACTGTACATCAACAACCGATTTTTCATCTCGAAAATCATACGCATACGGCACGACAACATTATAAAAATATGCTTCCACCACCGATTCCGGAGTTGGATAAGCCGGGCCGGACGATTCTTCCCTTTTGGCAGAAACCTTTTCTTCCGGTCTTTTCATGAATAATACAATAATAACGCCTGCCGTGATCAAAACAAGGATCAAAGCTATGATCAGGGAAAGTTTTTTATACTTCATGTATTCACCTATTTCTTGAGATATTTTTCACTAACTTCCGGATATAGTTGATAGCGGCTGCTGGTTCCCAGATTGCAAACACCAACCACAAATTCGTTCGACGCTGTCTGTTTCACATAAAAATAGTGTTTATTCGTATCGAACTGGTACACTGGTTCCGGATAATATCCACCCAGATTCTGATAAAAATAGTCGGCCACCCGATAGGCAAATCCATCACTGTTATGAGCCATGCCATAGTCACTTAGTATCACTCTCTCATCTATAGGAAATCCCCAGCCATAACTAGAATAATTATCACTAAACTTCAGTTCCCCGGCTTCTTTATCGCGTTTGTAAGCCGATTCAATGGCTTCCGCAATTCTCGCTGCCGTCTCAATATCCTGCTGTTTTAATTGTTCTTTTTCCGCATCGGAATACTGCGGTGCTTCCGCTTCCGTCGTTTTTTTCTGCTGGGATACCGAAATGGTTTCATGAATCATTTTGGGGTGTTCATCCAGGTATTTCTTTACAAAAATAATCGATGCCAAACAGACAATCAAAACGGCCGGAATCAGATACAGCCATGCAGAGCTTCCCTTGTTATTCTGTGTTCCGGACGGCAAGGTATTCATCTGGCCATACGTGGGACCATAGCCTTGATTATATTCCTGATTGTGTGGCTGTTTGTATAGCTGTTTGTATGATTGGTTGTACGATTGATCATGCGGTGACTGATTGTAGGATTGCCCCTGCGGCTGCGTATATCGATTTCCACTGTTTATGCCTTCAGGCTGGGTATAACTGTTTCCATAACCTGAATTATACCCCGAACCGGCAGTTGTCGTTTGACGATTATCTGCTCCGCATACCGGGCAGATATACCCGTCATAAATATTTGAACCACAATGATAACAAAACATCCCAAATTCTCCTGTTTTTGACTGTTCTGACAGTATTATATACCCATAAATCCGATTATACCCGTATTTATGGTCATATGCAATACATTCGTTTCTTTCTACAATGGGTTTATATCACTATTGAAACGGGAGTGTTATCCATTGATCAGTTACGAACCTCTATGGAAAACAATGAAAGAAAAGAATATATCTACCTACCGTTTGAACAAGGAAGGAATATCCCGCGGTACTATTTACTGCCTGCAGCACGGCGAAGGAATCTCCACGCATACGCTGAACAGGCTTTGTTCCATTTTGGATTGCAACGTTGAAGATATCATTGCCTTTCATAAAGATGAGGAAAAAATGCCATAACACGCCTCGCACCAAAAGTTCTTCTCCTTCACGACCTCTCCGACATATCCGGACAGAGCCGAATCATATCGTTTATCATCAATCTGTTCAACCGCTTCATTACAATCCCTGTTCCATTTCAGTTCAATAATGATAGCCGATACAATTCATACGGCTCGTTATCGATCATCTCGCACTTTGCGTTCGATAAAAGAACCCCTTGGATGAGATGCACCAATCGGGGTGCACCCCTTCCAGGGGGTTCAGATCATTACTTTGTTGCGCCACAACTTGTGCAGTATGTCTCGGTGTGAGTTACAGCATCGTGATGCTTTGTTGTGTACTCAGCATCGTGATGTACTGTGGTGTA
>CACYDN010000279.1 GCA_902773185.1 uncultured Lachnospiraceae bacterium
CAATAATGCAGTCAAATATACGGAAAAGGGAACGGTAACCCTTTCCGTCGGCGGAAGCTATACGGATGATGGTTATAGGCTGAGCCTTCTGGTAAAGGATACCGGAAAAGGTATTAAGAAAGAGGACCAGGCACATCTTTTTGAAGCGTTTTCCAGAGCGGATGTGAAATCCAATGCCAATATTGAGGGAACCGGACTGGGACTGGCCATTGTAAAGAGTATCGTGGACTCCATGCACGGTGAGGTTGGCGTTGAAAGCGAATACGGCGTCGGCTCTGCATTCCGGGTGCAGCTTCCGGTAGAGGTGAAGGACCGGGAACCGCTCAGAAGCGATTTCATGGAGAGAAAAATAGAAGAGCCGTCTCAGAAGGATGCCGTCACCTTTACGGCACCGGATGCCAAGGTTCTTGCGGTGGATGACAACCAGTCGAATCTGACAATCGTGAAGCTTTTCCTGAAGCGGAACGGAATTGTGCCGGATCTTTGCAGCTCCGGCAGCCGGGCCATCGAACTATGTAAAGAAAAGAAATATGACCTGATCCTTCTGGATCATATGATGCCGGATCCGGATGGTATCGAAACACTTCACCGGATTCAAAACGATGAGGCTTCTCTGAACAGGGAAACGGCAGCGCTCGTACTGACGGCGAATGCGGTGGCCGGCAGCCGCCAGATGTATCTGCGGGAAGGCTTTGCGGATTATCTGACAAAACCGCTCGATTCTTCTGTGCTTGAAGATGCGGTGAAAAAACATCTTCCGGCGGATCTTGTGAAGGAATCCCGCGCCGGTGCAAAACCGGTTGATATAACAGAAGACGTCAAAGCGGAAGGTATGGATGTGGGCAAGGCAAATTCCGGCGAGCCCACGGCAGCCCAATCGTCAGGGAACGTGTTGTTTGATTTGTCCGGCTTTGATTACGATACGGCACTTACATACTGCGGCGGCGAAGAGGAGCTGCTCCGGGAAATCATGGAAGATGTGGCCGCTGAGTGTCCGCCCCGCGTAGAGAGAATGAAAAAGAGCCTTGCGGCAAAGGATATGAAAGCCTATGCGATCGATGCCCATACGGTCAAAAGCTCCATGCTGACCATTGGCTTTGCCGCACTCAGTGAAAGAGCCAAGAAGCATGAGTTTGCCGCAAAGGAGAATCATATCGACTTTGTGGAAGGGGATGCGGAAGCATTTCTTACGGAATATGCGGAACTATGTGAAAAGATTAACGCAGCCATTGAAAGGTTTTGAGTTTTATGATCTATTATTTTCACGCGACAGTTATCTTATCTGTCCTCCTTTCTTCAATTTTTGTTTTGCGTTGGAGACGTGGCATTTCGGTGCATTTCCCCATTATTTTCGTATTCATTCCGATCATTAATCTGGGGTATCTTTCCGTGGCAACATCCACCAACGTGGACGAGGCTTTGATGGCAAACGGCATCGAGTATCTGGATGGCTGCTTTTTGGAACTGTTCTTTTTCCTCTATGTCATGAATTTCTGCAAGCTCAAAATGCCGAAGATCTTCACGGCCATCCTGATGACAATCGGCTCCGTCCTTCTGTTCATCGCCATCAATACGGGAAGCAACGGGCTCATGTATAAGAGCGCCGAGTTAAAGAAAGCAAGCGGCGTTTCTTATCTCGTGAAGGAATATGGCCCGGCGCATGCATTTTATTATGCGATGATCGCCTTCTATCTGGTGATCAATCTGAGCGTGATCATCTACAGCCTGACCAGAAAGCATACATCCAAAACAAACTCTATTCTGCTCCTCATCGTGTATATGGTGATCATGCTGTCGTTTCTGTTTGGAAAGGTATTCCATCCGGCGCTTGAGCTGCTTCCGGCTTCCTATTTATTCTCGCAGGTCATCTTCCTGATCATTATGAGCCGGATCAATCTGTATGATGTTTCGGAGTCGGCGGTATCCAGCCTTGCGGAAAATGGAAGCATCGGCTTTGCATCCTTTGATCTCAAGATGAAATATCTGGGATGTACCGAAGCGGCACTGGAGTGTATTCCCGAACTGGAAAACCTGTATGTGGACCAGATGCTTGCTGCGGAGAATAAGAATTTTGCGCAGATTCTGGAATGCGTGGATCAGATCCGGAATAATAATGATTCCGCATTCTTCTATGTGACGAAAAATGATATCAGCTACAAGATCACTGTCAGCCACCTCTATTTCGGTAATAAGCGGAAGGGTTATCAGCTCCGGACAGAGGACAATACGCTGGAATCGAAGGCCATGGAGGCACTCCGGCTCCGGGAGCGGCAGAAGGAGATGGAGGCGGAAATCCTGAAGCTGGAAAAAACGGCTGCCGAATCCGCCAATGAGGCGAAGAGCTCCTTTTTGGCACAGATGTCCCATGAAATCCGGACGCCGATCAATGCCATTCTGGGCATGAACGAAATGGTACTCCGGGAGAGTAAGGAACCGGGTATACAGGAATATGCCGAAAACATCAAGAGCTCCGGCCGGACGCTTTTATCCATCATCAACTCGATCCTTGATTTTTCCAAGATTGAGGACGGAAAGATGGAAATCGTCCCGGTAAATTACGATACGGCATCCCTGATCTTTGACCTGGAAAATACGATTGCGGAAAGAGCAAAAATGAAGGGCCTGGGGCTTATCATCGATGCGGACGAAAGCCTTCCCCGTACGCTGGTCGGAGATGATATCCGCATCAAGCAGGTGGTGGCGAATCTTCTGACCAACGCTGTCAAGTATACGGAAAAGGGAAGTGTTCGCCTGATCTTCCGGAAGGAGAAGGAGGCGGAAGGAAAGGTTTTCATGTCGGTTTCGGTCGAGGATACCGGTATCGGCATAAAGGAAGAGGATATCGGCGTAATGACGGAATCCTTCAAGCGGCTGGAGATGAACCACAACAGGACCATTGAAGGAACCGGTCTGGGGCTTTCGATCGTTACCGGGCTTTTGAACAAGATGGACAGCCATCTGGAGGTGAACAGCGTTTACGGAAAGGGTTCCACCTTCAGCTTCACAATCCTGCAGAGGGTGGCGGATCCGCAGCCGATGGGAGATTACTGGTCCAGAGCGCATTCGCATACGGAAGAGCTTAGGGCGAAGGAGAAGCTCTATGTGCCGAGTGCGAAGATTCTCGTGGTGGATGATAATGCGATGAACCTGAAGGTGGCGGCGAAGCTGCTGGGTCTCTTCGGTGTCAAGGCGGATCAGGTTTCCTCCGGAAAAGAGACGCTGGAGACTCTTGCCAAAAAACAGTATGATATTATTTTCCTTGATCACATGATGCCCGAAATGGACGGCATAGAAGTGCTTCGGGAAATCCGCAGGCAGGAGCTCGTTCCGGACAGAACGAAGATCATTGCCCTTACCGCCAATGCAATTGCCGGCGTCCGGGAGATGTTTCTTTCGGAAGGCTTTGATGATTATCTGTCCAAGCCGATCGAACCGAAGGTTCTCGAAGGAATGCTGGGGAAGTATCTTCTGCCGGAGGTTTCTGTGAATGGTTAAGAAAAAACGGGATGCCGCATCGCGGTATCCCGTTTTTTGAAAGGTGTGCATAGCCTTACACGTTCTGTTTGATTACTGCTGCTCTCCGTAGCTGATGACATCCCAGCTTCCCTCATCCGTATAGCCAAGGGTCCATACGTATTCGGTATAGTCCTTGTCTGCCTCATAATAATCGCTCTTTGCGGAACCGGAATGGAAATCCATCCGGAAGTTTACAATGTGGGAATAAGGGTTATCGCCTTTGTCCTTATTCAGCTCGGCGAGCTTTGCGGCATCATCCGTCTCATCGCCGGCATAGCCGATGCTCCTTAATTCAGCACCGTCAAAGGCAGCAAATTTGCACTTGATCTGTACCATTGCTTCCTGAATCTGCTCTTCATCGAATATGTCGGATTTTCCGAGGTCAATCTGCACATCACCGGATTTTACGGTACCGAGGTATTCCTCCAGGGTAATTCCCTTTTCGGTAATTTCCTTTGCAAGATCTACATTATCGATATATCTGAGATGCCAGGGCTCGTAACCGTAGCCGGTAATATGTTCTTTTCCTTCCGGATACCGGAGGATGAAACCGTAATCCGCCAGCTTGGCGTGAATCTTTTCCCAGATCTCCGGATACTG
>CACYDN010000280.1 GCA_902773185.1 uncultured Lachnospiraceae bacterium
AGACAAGCGAGGGTTTCATCTGGATCGGCAGCTACGGCGGTCTGATCCGTTATGATGGCAATACCTTCGAGCGGATGGACGCCTCTATGGGAATCGGAAGTGTTGTCAGCCTTTGTGTGGATACGAATGACAGGCTCTGGATCGGGACGAATGATAATGGTGTCGCTGTGATGGATCAGGGCGAGCTTACCTGGTGGGATGAAGCGGAAGGACTGAACTCGTCCAAGGTAACGGATATTGTGGAAGGTATCGACGGTTCCGTCTATGTCAGTACTACGGCCGGCATCAACCGGATCATGCCGGATATGTCCATTCGGTCGGTGGATGCCCCGGAAGTTAAAAATCTGTATGTGGACCAGATGCGGATCGGCAATGATGGTGTGATTCATGTGATTTCCAACGAAGGTGATTATTTTACCATGAACGATGGAAAGGTCCTGAAATACACCGCACATGAGGATACCAATATCGAGAGAATATCCAGCGTTCTGCCGGATCCGGATTTTACGGGGAAGCTGTTTGTCGGTACGGAGGAGTCAGAGGTATATATCTGTGATGAATCCATGAATAAGGATAACATGATCCGCGTGGACATTTCTCCGTTATTCAATGTTATTGATATCCGGAAATTCGGCAACCAGATCTGGATCAGCTCGCGGAGCGGTCTGGGTGTATTGGTGGGAACGGAGTTCCATTATCTGGAAAATCTTCCCATGAACAATTCCGTTGACCAGATCATGCAGGATTACGAGGGAAATCTGTGGTTCACATCCTCCCGGCAGGGCGTGATGAAGCTGGTATATAATAAGTTTTCGGATGTGTTTACCCGGTACGGAATTCCTTCGGCTGTTGTAAATTCCACCTGTATGTATGAAGACAAACTCTTTATCGGTACGGATACCGGTCTTATTGTTTTGGATGAGGAAAACGGGGGCACGGTAGAAAAAATGCCCCTCACGGAAGCAAAATCAGCCAGCGGAAAGGATCTGGGCGGAAATGATCTGATCGAGCTTCTGGCCGACTGCCGGATCCGGTCCATCCTTCCTGATTCGAAGGGGCGGATTTGGCTTTCCACCTGGCGCTCCAATGGCCTTCTTTGCTATGACAAAGGAAAGCTGACATCCTATTCGGTAGAAGAGGGGCTTTTATCCAATCAGATCCGTGCCGTTTCCGAGTCTTCGAACGGCGAGATATATGTGGTATGTACCGGCGGCGTCAGCGTTATTAAAGACGGACGCGTGACTGCAAGCTACAGCGGGGATGCCGGTATTGAAAATCAGGAATCGCTTTCGGTTGCCGCGGCGCCCAATGGGGATATTGTTCTTGGTTCCAACGGCGGCGGCATTTATGTGATCAATGAAAAGGGAACAAGGTGCATCAGTAAAAAAGACGGTCTTTCCTCCGGTATCGTCATGAAGATCAAATATGATGAGGCATGGCATGTGTTCTGGCTCATCACCGGTAATTCGATCTCTTATATGACGGAGGATTACAGGGTTGTCACGGTCGACAAGTTCCCGTTTTCCAATAACTTTGATCTTTACAAAAACAGCAAGGACGATATGTGGGTGCTCAGCAGTAACGGAATCTATGTTCTGCCGACATCGCAGCTTGTTGCAAATGAAGATATTTCGCCGGTGCATTACGGCATGGAAAACGGTATCCCCTGCATATCCACGAGCAATTCCTATTGCGAGCTGACGGAGGATGGAAATCTTTACATCGCCGGTAACACGGGCGTAGTCAAGGTGAATATTGAAGATTCCCTGGAGAATGTCAGTGATGTCAAGCAGGCGGTTCCGTTTCTCGAAACAGACGGAAAACGGATTTATCCGGATGAAATGGGTAATTTTGAGATTTCTTCCCGGGTGAAGAAACTGACCGTTTACAGCTATGTATTCAATTATTCCCTGACAGAACCGCAGGTAACCTATCGTCTGGAGGGCTTTGATTCGGATTCGGTTACGGTAGCCAGAAGTGATCTTCTGCCGGTCACCTATACCAATCTGTCCGGCGGTACGTATCATTTTGAGATGGAAATCAAGGATGCCATGGGAAGGGAGAGTAAGTCGCTTTCCGTGACGATTGTTAAGCGGACGGCGCTTTATGAGCGGCCATGGTTTTACATCCTGTGCGGCACGGCTGTTTTACTTCTTCTGACGCTTCTTGTGCGGATGTACGTCCGGAAGAAGGTTCGTGCAATGGAGGAAAAACACCGGGAAGAGGCGGAACGTGAACGAATCGGTGGTGAGCTGCAGATGGCCAACCGTCTGCAGGGAAGCATGCTTCCTCACGAATTCCCACCGTTCCCCGACAGGAATGAGTTTGACCTTTGGGCTGTGATGAACCCGGCCCGGGAGGTCGGCGGCGATTTCTATGATTTCTTCCTGATCGATGAGGATCACCTCTGCATGGTGATCGCTGACGTCAGCGGAAAGGGTATTCCGGCATCGCTCTTTATGATGATCTCCAAGACCATCCTGCAGAGTTTATCGACTGTCGGAAAAACGCCCGCAGAGATTCTGACGAGGGCCAATGAAGCTATTTGCGCAAACAATCCGGAGGATATGTTTGTTACCGTATGGCTGGGTGTTCTTGAAATCAGTACCGGTATTGTGACGGCTGCAAACGCCGGGCATGAATATCCCGTGGTGAAGCAGGGCGAGAAGTTTGCGCTGCTAAGGGATAAGCATGGCCTTGTGATCGGCGGTATGGAAAAAGCAAAATACAAGGAGTACCAGTTTACACTTCAGCCGGGTGACAAGCTCTTTGTTTACACGGACGGTGTACCGGAAGCAACGGATGCCAATAATGAAATGTTTGGTCTGGACCGTATGCTCAGCGCATTGAACCTCGAACCGACCGATTCACCGGAGCTGATCCTGAAATACGTACAGGGTGCCGTGGATGAATTCATCCAGGATGCGGAGCAGTTCGACGATCTGACCATGCTCTGCCTGGAATATCATGGAGGACAGAAAAAGAATAAGGATAATGATGCGGCAGAAGCTGCAGCAGAGAATAAAACCGCATCCCGGAAGAAGCAGAAGTAGCTGACTTGCAAAATGTTTTCCCGAAATGAGATATTGCGGGAAAACCGAGAATATGTTAAAGTTATGAGTACAGGATTTAGTATTCAAAGACACCTGAAAGGAGAATAAAAATCATGATGAAACTTGTTTTGATCCGCCACGGCGAGAGTGAATGGAACAAGCTGAACCTGTTCACAGGCTGGACAGATGTTGACCTCAGCGAGAAGGGCCATGAAGAGGCGAGGAACGCAGGTAAGCTTTTGAAGGAAGAGGGCTATGATTTCGATATCTGCTACACCTCTTATCTGAAGCGTGCCATCCATACACTGAACCATGTCCTGGATGAAATGGACAGAGCATGGCTGCCGGTTGTTAAGAGCTGGAAGCTGAACGAGCGTCACTACGGCGCACTGCAGGGCCTCAATAAGTCCGAGACTGCTGAGAAGTACGGCGAGGATCAGGTTAAGATCTGGAGAAGATCCTTCGATATCAAGCCGCCTGCACTCACACCGGATGATGAGAGAGCACCGATCAATCAGGCTATGTTCCGCGATGTGGATCCGTCTGTTCTGCCTCTTACCGAGAGTCTTGAGACAACCATCGAGAGAGCAGTTCCTTACTTCAACGAAGTAATTAAGAAGGATATGGAAGCCGGCAAGCGCGTGATCATTGCTGCACACGGCAATTCTCTTCGTGCACTGGTGAAATATTTCGACAATGTATCCAGTGAAGAAATCATCGGTATCAACATCCCGACAGGTACACCGCTGGTTTACGAATTCGATGAGAACTTCAAGGCAGTGAACCATTACTATCTTGGCGACCAGGAAGCTCTGAAGGCGAAGATGGAAGCTGTAGCAAATCAGGGTAAGAAACAGTAATTTTGTAATATATCATCCGTCGGCTGATCCGTCAGCTGATGGATGATGTTTGTATGTATTTAGGTGGGGGACCGGGTAATGGGAACAGTAAAGCTGAAAGTGGATCCGGATAAGGATCTGTTCCTGAAAAGTGATTATTTTGATAATCAGTTTTTTACTTTTGGCAGTTTTGAAGTCCAGGGGCATAAAATGGATTATCTCTTCCACATGGAAGCCTTCCAGTTGCCGGGGCAGGAGGAGAGGCTCTTCAGCCATTTCGCCTTTCTGGATGAAACCTTGGGCGAGTATGCGGAGACCACACAGGTTGTTGATATGGAGGGAATCCGGATCGACCCCGACCGGTTTGCCATCCGGCTTCCGGATGCGGAGATTTCCGGTGACATGAATAAGCTTCATATATTCGCACGGATGGATTATCTGACGCTGGATGTGGATGTTTCGCCGTATCGGCCGGTTCTGCCGCTCGCGCAGGATGGCGTTTTTCCGGATAAGGATCTTGACCTGACCGGCTTTTCCTATCCGTATTGTCTCACGACCGGTAAGCTGACTTTGGCGAATTCCATGATGCTTGTTCGCGGAGATTCCTGGTATGTCCGTACCTGGCAGAGAAGGCTGCCACGGATGATTTTCCCGAAAACAATCGTCAGGATGCTGGAACGGAAGATGACGAAGGAGGACGGAACCGGAATGTTCCTGCGGGGTATGCTGTGCTTCGTGATGTCGGATTATTCTGTTTTGGATATCTGTTTCTCGTTCCGGGAAGGAAGGGAGACCAGTATCGGTTCTCTCATGTATTCCAACGGAAACCAGGTCAGACTTTCGATTCCGGATCTGGCACCGACGGTGATCGAATTCCTGAAAAAGGTAGATGATGAACCGCAGACGCCGCTGATCTTCAAATTGGATTTTGATGAATACGACCTGAAGGTCAGAACAGGTATCATTCCCAAACGGCAGGAAGGCATTTTCAATACGCTCCCGGATTTTCATTTCTTTGAGGGACTGACGAAGATGCACGGCAGAAGAGGGGAGGATAAACTGACGGGTTACGCGTATATCAATATCATGGGCTGCCCGTAGTTTTTCGGAATACCTGAACCAAAGACTACTATGTAGAAAGATTTCTGGTGTTGCACGATTCGGGATAGTTAGCACTCGTCCGGTTATTTGAGAATTGTTGCACAATCTGTACGACTGGTCCGGTTATTTTAGAAATGATTCAAAAACTGTGCCGCCGGGTTTCCGGCGGCATTCTTGAAATAAGGGGCTTGCCTGAAATGGTCATAGCAGACATGTTATCATAGCGACATGTTATAGAACAAAATACATATTGCAGAAGGAGAAGGTAAAATGGCACAAATGCATATTAGCGATACGATCCGCCACATCGGCGTGAATGATTATGAACAGGATCTTTTCGAAGGACAGTACATGCTCGAAGCCGGCATGGCATATAATTCCTATGTGATCCTGGACGAGAAGATTGCGGTCATGGATACGGCAGATGCGCATGTTCTGGATCAGTGGGAAAAGAACCTTTTGGAAGCACTGGATGGCCGGAAACCGGATTATCTTATTGTGCAGCATCTGGAACCGGACCACAGCGCGGGTATTGAGAAGATCGCGACCATGTTCCCGGAAATGCAGCTCGTGGGAACCGCCGGCACGGCGCGCATGCTCCCGCAGTTCACGGATTCCGACCTTTCTGGACGGTTTCAGACTGTGAAGGAGGGTGATGAGATCAGCCTCGGCAGCCATACGCTGACCTTTATCCCGGCGCCCATGGTTCACTGGCCGGAGGTCATGATGACCTATGAAAAGAGTGAGAAGGTATTCTTTTCCGCAGACGGCTTCGGTAAGTTCGGTACCTGGGATGCGGATGAAGACTGGGCATGCGAGGCAAGACGTTATTATTTCGGTATTGTCGGCAAATACGGTGCATCTGTGCAGAACGTTCTGAAGAAGGCAGCGAATCTGGATATTGCAGTGATCGCACCGCTTCACGGACCGGTTCTTACCGAGAATCTGGGTTATTATATCGGTCTTTACGATACCTGGAGCAGCTATAAGCCGGAAACAAAGGGTGTATTTATTGCATGTGCGTCGATTCACGGCAATACGCTTGCAGCAGCTGAAAAGCTTGCGGAGCTCCTTCGGGAAAAGGGCGAGGAGGTTGTCGAGCTCAGTGACCTCACCCGCGAGGATATGGCCGAGTGCGTGGAGGATGCCTTCCGCCACGACAGGATGGTTCTGATGGCATCGAGCTACGATGCAGGCGTTTTCCTGCCGATGGCCGATTTCCTGACACACCTTTCTGCAAAGGCTTTCCAGAATCGTACGATTGCACTTGTTCAGAATACGTCCTGGGCACCGTCCGCCATCAATACGATGAAGAAAATGCTTGAACCGCTGAAGGATATCCGGCTTCTTGAACCGGAGGTTACGATCAAAACGCGCGTCCGCGAGGCAGATATCGAAAATCTTTCCCGCCTGGCCGACGCACTGATCGAAGCGGGAAGGTAATATACTTTGCCGGGCAGTCCCTCACGGCAAAAATACCCCTTGCTAATTGTAAATATTGTGTTATAATAAAAGTAGAACAAATGTTCTATCTTGTAAAGGCCTTCGCAATATCTACGGAAAGGAGAGGGGTTAAGTGAATAAAAAACAATTTGTCGCGATCGATCTGAAATCCTTCTATGCTTCCGTGGAATGCGTGGAAAGAGGACTTGATCCGCTGGATGCCTGCCTGGTTGTGGCGGATGAGAGTCGTACGGAGAAAACGGTTTGCCTTGCTGTATCGCCGGCCCTGAAGAAATTCGGTATCGGCGGGCGGGCCAGACTGTTCGAAGCGCTGCAGCGGATCCGGGAGGTAAATGCCGACCGGAAGGTGGCGGCGCAGATTCGGGAATTCAGCGGAAAGGGAACATCTGAACGAGAGCTCCTTGCGAATCCGACACTTCAGGTGGACTGCATCATTGCCAGACCGCGCATGAAGCTCTACATGGATTACAGCACAAAGATTTATGAAATCTATCTCCGTTATATTGCACCGGAGGATATGCATATTTACTCCGTGGACGAGGTCTTTTTGGATGTGACGCCGTACCTTGCCACCTACGGAAAAACGGCCCATGAATTGGCGCGGATCATGATCGGAGATGTGCTCCGCGAAACGGGTATCACGGCAACGGCCGGCATTGGCACGAATCTGTATCTTTGCAAGATTGCCATGGATATTGTGGCAAAACATATGCCTGCGGACCGGGATGGCGTCCGGATTGCCGAGCTGGATGAAATATCCTATCGGCAGAAGCTCTGGGAACACCAGCCGATAACGGATTTCTGGCGAATCGGTCCCGGAACGGCCCGAACGCTCGCAAAACACGGCATGGTTACCATGGGAGACGTGGCGCGCTGTTCCCTGGGCAAAAATGAGGATTATTGGAATGGGGAGCTCCTGTATAAGCTTTTTGGCGTGAATGCGGAGCTCCTGATTGACCATGCATGGGGGGTAGAACCCTGTACCATGGCGGATATTAAGAAATACCGGCCGGAAACGAACAGCTTTTCCTCCGGCCAGGTGCTTTCACGTCCCTATGCGCCGGAGGAAGCGCGGGTTGTGCTTCTTGAAATGGCGGATGTGGAAAGTCTGAAACTGGTATCCCGAAGACTGGTCACGGATCAGATTGTTCTGGATATCAATTATGATACTGTCAATCTGAAGGGCAGGGAAAGCCGCGCAAACTATCAGGGTGCGGTCGCGCTGGACTGGTATGGGCGTGCGGTTCCGAAGCGTGCGCATGGGTCGCAGAATCTTTCGGGGCATACCTCATCTACGAATGAAATTGTTGCGGCGGCCGGTGAGCTCTTTGATCGGATTGTTGATCCGGCGCTTTATATCCGGCGGATGAATCTGACAGTCAATCATGTGATCACGGAAAAAATGGCTAAGGAATTGGCGGCCGAAAAAGCGGAAGCGGAGCAGTTTCACCAATTGGATCTTTTTGCGGATTTTCTGGGCACTTCACCGGTAGATAACGGAGCTGCGGCGGAAAACGGAAATACGGCGGGAATTGGCTCTTCTGCAGGGGTGTCGAGGCCTTCCGGAACTTTTCCGGCGAATGAGACAGGTTCTGCAAATTTTCTTTCGGGAGAAATCAATCCGGCAGGCAATGATGGTTTGGAGAGTAAGACGGTGGAAGGCCGTGAGGAACGGAATCTGCAGGAGGCCATGATTGCCATCCGAAAGAAATACGGCAAAAACGCGGTCCTTCGGGGGCTCAACTTCCGGGAAGGTGCGACCATGCGTGACCGGAACAACCAGATCGGCGGCCATAAGGCATAAAATGAGAAAATATGTGATTCGAATGAAAAATGCAGGCATCTACGACGATATTCTGTATCATGAGGTGCCGGAATATCCTAATCATCCCCGGATGAGCCGGGAAAACAGGGCGGCACAGTTCGCCCCGTTTGCTGCGCTCACCGGACTGGATGAGGCCATGGCTGAAACAGCAGAGCAGAACGCACAGAAGAATGAACCGGAATATGTTCAGCTTGATGATCAGTGTTAGATTTTGTCTGAAACAGACGGTCAAATCTGAAACAGACAAATAGTCTGGTGAATTTCCACAATTCGATTTGTTGATTTTGTCAGACGCGTGTGTTATACTTATTCGGGGTATTATGTAAAGTAAAACTTACTGGGGTTAAGGGAGAGCTGCAATGCCGCAGTATTTCGACAACTATTCACCGGTGGGGGATCTGGCTGTCGTAGCAATTTGTGTCGTCCTGCTGGTTTTAATGCGTGTAGCATATATCGTTAAAACAAAGTATTACCAGATTTTCAGACTGATTGTAATACTGCTTACTTTTAGTGCGCTTGCAAATGTCGCCTTCCATCATTTAACACTTCATGGTTCTCTGACACATCCGTTTCTGATCTATCTTTTCCGATTTGCTTACAACATTATTATGTATGCGGTTCTGAATTTGTATATTCTCTATTCGATCGTTCTGCTCAGTCTGACGCCGAAGAAGGATATGAAACCGTTGCTTGTTGCCGCTGTGGGAACGGTGGTGCTTGGTTTTGTTGACCTGTTTGCCACTATCTTTAAGTTTGGTTTCTACATTGATAAGGGCGTGATCCACGATGAAGGAGACTATCTGTTCTCAGTCATCTATATTTACTTGGTATCAATCATTGTTTATAACCTGTTCAAGTTCCGGAACATGATTTATAAACGAGTAATCGCCGGTGTAAGTATTTCGGTAGGAATTTCCTTCATCATGATGACCATTATGCAGATCTGCAGGCAGAATTCTTATGTAACGGTCACCTTCCTGTTCCCGACAATATCCATTTTTTACCTGATTCATGCCAATCCTTATGATCTCAGTATCGGTGCGGTTAACCGGAGCGGTTTCGAGGATATGATCAAGACCTACCATGAAAAAGGCCGGCATCTGATCATGATGAGTCTCTTTATACCGGAGTATTCGGGAGAAGGGAAGAAGTATCCGGAGTCTCTTCGGGTTCTGATCCGTGATTTTTCCGGGAATTCTTTTAACGGTGCCGTGCTTTTCCAGGTGGAGAACGGTCATATGATCCTGTCGGCACCGCTTTCGTCGAACCCGAATTACGAGCAGATCATAAATCGTCTTCTCAATAAGTTTAATGAATTGTATCCGAGATATAAGAAGGATTATAAGATTGTTATCACCGATTCCATCGATGAAGTCAGTCGAAACAACGAATATATTGAGCTTCTTCGTTTTGTGCACAGCATCATGGCTATAAATACCGTGCGGAAGATTCAGGTGGAGGACATCGAATCCTTCCGGAATCATAAGTTTATCGTGGAGCAGCTGGAAGATATCTGCAAGACAAAGGATCTGCGGGACGACAGAGTGGCGGTATTCTGTCAGCCTGTATTTAATCTTTCTACGCGTTCCTACGATACGGCCGAGGCTTTGATGCGTCTCAAACTTCCGCATATCGGGCTCGTTTTCCCGGATCAGTTTATTCCGGTAGCTGAGGAGAGAGGGCTGATTCATACCCTTTCCCTGATCATCTTCTCGAAAACATGCCAGCAGATCCGGAATCTGATCGTCGGAGGCTATTATGTACGGCGGATTTCAGTCAATTTCGCCGTGACGGAGCTTCGGGATGACGGCTTCTGCGACGATATCAACCGTGTAATTGCTGAAAGCGGTATTCCCAGTGATAAGGTGGCAATTGAAATTACGGAGAGCCAGAATGAGGCTGACTTCAATGTGATCAAGTCCCGTATCGAGGAACTGCATGACAGCGGTATCAAATTCTATCTGGATGATTTTGGAACCGGTTATTCCAATATTGAACGTATTATGGAGCTTCCCTTTGATATTATCAAGTTTGACCGTTCGCTCGTCATGGCATCGGCTGCGGATACGAAGTCGGAGATGATGGTGGGGAGTCTTGCCAGCATGTTTGCCAAAATGGAATATTCCGTGCTTTATGAAGGCGTGGAAACCGAGCAGGATGAAAGAAAATGTATCAGAATGGATGCAACTTACCTGCAGGGATACAAGTATTCACGGCCCATCCCCATTGAGCGGCTGACGGAATTCTTTGTCAGAAACGGAAAGAAGAGCGGGAAGGAACCGGATATTGATACACCGGAGGAACTCGTGAAAACGTCACTGGATGGAACGAAACTGCACGAGCTTCCGCTCGATACGGAGGATTCTTTGAGTAATGAGGATCTGGCGAAGCAGGCTGAAGCGGAGTTTTCCAATCGAGAGGATTCGAAGGAAGAAACGGAAATTTCCGATCAAGATGATTTGAAGGAAGAAGCGGAAGTGGCTGATCCGGAGAACGAAAATGCAGTGAAAGAAGAATCGGAGAGTGAGAATACAGAGAATTCGAAGGAAGAGAATACAATAAAAGAAAAATCGGGAAATGTTTTCCGGGAGAATGAAAAAGAAACTGCCGAAGAGGATTCGACAGTTTCGGAAGATGACGATTTTATATTCAGTAACTAAATCTACCGGATTTCCTTTTGGTACCGTACAGTCCTGCACAGTACGATTCGGAAAACAAGTAGAAAATTTGGCTAAGGTATTTTGAAATCACTGCTCAGATTTCCGCTGCATGTTTCTGCAGGGCCAGGAAGGTTTCTTCGCTGATGTCATGCTCGATCTTATGTGCATCGATCTCGGCCTGCTGTTCACTGACGCCAAGCTTCACAAAAAACTGGGTCAGGGTCTGATGACGGTTATAAATATTTGTAGCCACGGCCTTACCGGCCTCTGTCAAAAGAATCATGCCATCCTCATTAAAGGTAATATACCCCCGCTCCCTAAGGTGCTTTGTGGCATAGCTGACGCTGGGCTTGGATACCTTCATCTGGTTAGCGACATCGATCGAACGGACGTAGCCCTTTTTATTCTGAATGACCAAAATAGCTTTTAAATAGTCTTCGGCGGATTCATGTAATTCTGCAGGCATAGCGTTTGCCTCCTTATTTGTTCTCTAACTCATGTTAACATATTCGAACTCTGATTTCAAATACTTTTTGCGTTTCCGTTCCGTAACCGGATGATTCAGTCGGAAAGCGTTGCGAATACATGTAGCAGGGACCGGGGTTCCGGCAGGGCTTTGCATTACAGATAATATGAAATGCAAGATGATTTCCCGGTGTCTCTCATGATTTATCAGAATATGACAAGAAAATGAAAGAAACACTTGAAAATACCGAAGAGATATGGTAACATGATTCACGTTGCTGGTATGTGATCGAGGCGTATGCTTTGCAGATTCATTGAAATACGTTGTGTCACATATACGTTACGTTTAGAAAGGAAGATTGAAATGAGAGAAGGAATCCATCCTGATTATTATCAGGCAAAGGTTGTCTGCAACTGTGGTAACGAGTTTGTAACAGGTTCTACCAGAAAAGAAATTCACGTAGAAATCTGCTCCAAATGCCATCAGTTCTACACAGGTACCCAGAAGGCTGCTCAGGCCAGAGGACGTATCGATCGCTTCAATAAGAAGTACGGCGTTCAGGGTAACAATTAGGTTCATAAACCACATGATGAAAAAACCGCGCAATTTCTGCGCGGTTTTTTCGTACATTTCAGGGGTTTTTGTTAAAAAAGGATATTGAGATGAAAAGATGTAATGTTGGCGGCCAGGCCGTGATGGAAGGAATCATGATGAAGGGGCCTTCGTCCTATGCCCTTGCCGTGCGGAAACCGGATAAAGAGATTGCCCTGACGGTGAATCCATATGTTTCGCTTACCGAGCGGAAAAAGGGCCTCAATATTCCCATTGTCCGTGGTGTGCTGAATTTTGTGGAGTCTCTCTACATCGGTACCAAAACGCTGATGGAATCGGCGGAGTATTTCGAAGAGGAAGAGCCGGAGGAATCTGAGGCGGACAGGATTGTTGCGAAAGACGAGGTTTCCGGTAAAAAAGAAAATAATTCAAGTAACGCGAAAACAGAAGCAAATGGTAGCAATGGTAGCGGGAAAGACAATACGGAATCGGAAAAGAAGGAAAAGTCA
>CACYDN010000281.1 GCA_902773185.1 uncultured Lachnospiraceae bacterium
CCTCATTTGGCTTAGAAGCAGAGGACATTTATTGCCCCTCTTCCTCCGGGAAACCATAGGTCTCGCAGAATACAGTCAGCATTTTAGCAGCTTCCGCCCGGGTGGCGTTCTGTTTCGGTTTTACAGAGTAACCGATGATATTCCCTGCACCGTCCTTTTCGGGATAGCCGGAAAGCATTTCAATTGCATAGGCCCAGGAAATATATTCGGCGGACCATCTGGGTTTCTTGGAATTCAGTTTGAAGACGTTTGCATCAAGGAGCGTAGAGATATCACTGGTCTGGCTGACGTCCCGGCCGGCCATCCTTGCATATTCACAGAGAACCTTGGCAATTTCCTCTCTGGTGATGTTTTTGGTGCGCCCGAACGTGCCATCCGGATAGCCGATCACGATGCCCTGTTGGGCGGCCCAGAGGATCGCCGCATAATCATAATTCGAGGGCTTCACGTCGGTAAAGGGATTCTCCTCGAGGTTTACTTCCGGCTCGCCCGCCATCCGGTACAGAATCAGGACGAAATCGCCGCGGCGGATGTTGTCGTTTGGACGGAAGGTGGTATAGCCGTCGCCGTCCTTATCATCATCCCCCTTGATGAGTCCCTTCAGGTAAGCATATTTGACGTAGGGATAGCGCCAGTTTTCCTTGCCGCTTTTGCTGTATTTCGGAACATCCGTGAAGGGCCAGAAATCCGGATCCAGCTCCGGAAGAATATCCGTTTTTTCCTCGCCGCAGACCGGGCAGCGAAGGAGCGCTGCGCCGGAAGAAAGCTCAGTGGCAGGTGTAATGACCTCAGCCACCTCCCAGGTATGCTCTTCCGTAATCACGGAATTGCAGCGGGAACAGGATACGGTGTGTGTCAGTTCATTATGTTCTGTGCAGTTTATATATTCATGGCCGAGAACCGGAATGGATGTCTGTTCGGTCAGCACTTTGTTGCATTTGGAGCAATGGCTTCCATCATTCAAACCCTCCTCCGTGCAGGTGGCTGCATAGCCTTTGTCTGTTACGGGGGAGTGCCCCTCGGCGGAAATCGTTTTTTGTTCGGAAAGAACCTTGTTGCAGCGGGAGCAGTGGCTGCCGTTTGTCAGTCCGTCTTCTTCGCAGGTTGCAGCATAGCCCTTATCCGTTACAGGGTCATGCCCCAGGGCGGGAATTATCGTTTGCTCTGTGATCACGGCACCGCAGCCGGAGCAGATTGCTCCGTCCGTAAGTCCGGTCTCTTCACAGGTGGCTGCTTTGCCGGTAACTGTTTCGATGGTATGCCGGATCGCGGCAGGGGTAACCTGGAAGAAGCGGATCGGATAGGTGACCACGATATCATTCCCCAGGTCGTCGGTCAGACCGGAGAGGGTCACGGTGACCTCTTCGCCGTCCAGAATCTTACTGCTTTCGCCGTTCAGGGTAAGCGCCTGATACAGCGCGTTCGGAAGCGCGTAGCCGAAGGCTTTGTGGGTTCCGTCGTAGCTGGTACGTTCCGCTTCGTAATCAATCCCTTTGTGGGTGAAGACCAGCTTAACGCCTTCATCATGATGCCATGCGGTCGCAACGTGCCATTCCATGCCGCGGTAGACCTCCTCTGCGGGGAAGTATCCGGCGGAAGGCCAGGCGTAGAATTCTTCGTGATTGCCGAGGCTGTCCGGATTGTAGCTGTTATACATGGATACTGCGTTATAGCTGTTCGCGCAGCCAAAGCTTGTTAAATCTGCTTTTGGGCTGAGAAGAGAAAGTCTGTGACCGATTCCGCCGTCCACATTATTGGTATCGGCAACGAAACCGTCCATGGACTGTGTCAGGGTTTCGCCGCAGCTGATGTTTGTGGAATAGGTACTGTCGGCTCCAAGCCCCCGGCGGGCTTCATTAAAGAAGTCATCATCCATATCCGGTGCACGGTACGGCATATGGTCCAGATATTCATCGGCTGCCATCAGGACGGCACCCTTCTGGGAACGGGTCATATAGTTTTCCTTGATACCCACCTGATTCACGCCATACTGCCAGCGGAGGTAGTTCAGGAGTGTCAGGACTTCGTATTTCACATCGGATGTTAATTCACCGGCCGCGTAGGGCGCAGTGATGGACGGTGCGGTTGTGTATACACTGTCGGCATTATTGTAATTCACCGACCAGTCATGGGCCGTCACGTAGTTTGACCGAACATCCTCTTTGGAGTAGGTCAGTGTAATATGCTGATTTCGGACGACGGTCTGTTTTTCCTGCATTTCGCCGAGACGGGCGATGTAATAGACGCTGTCATCCTTTACATACAGCGCATACAAGCCTTCCGGCGTGTTATAAATGGCCATAACATCACCGTCTACGGATATTGACCCGATCACGGCGCCTTCTTCCGGGTCATATACCAGAATATGACGGTCGGAGGTGGCTGCGTAGATCATTCCGTCCCGCATGGCGGAGGGGCAGATGGGATTTACGGGGAGACCGTAGTAGAGCCCCGCTTCACTCCGTCCGGCTACTGTATAATCAATTTGATAGAACATGCCGGTTCCGACGTCCTTCGTCATTTCGCCGGAGATCAGAAGACCGTTTGTTGCAAGCGCCATGTTTGTTCCGGGGAAGAAGTGCCAGCCCGATGTACCGATAAAACGGTCATGGTTCAGTATAAAATCATTTTCGAGCAGGGTACCGTTCCGGACAGGACGGAAGGCGTAAATGCAGTCAAAGAAGCTGGCCATTTTCAGGGCTTCGGCCGGATTTGTGAAAGGATAATCATCGATGTATTTAAAATGGCTGCCACGGGCGTCCACGCAGGCAATCGAGAGGAGCTTTTCATCCGGGGAAAGGCAGTCAATGTAATATGCATTTACATTGTGATTTGTTTCGCCGGTGCTGTGAATTTCGGAGCTTTTCACATTTCCTTCGGCATCTAAGGTGTAGAGGTCGAGGCCGGTGGAAAAGTAGAAATTCCGCAGGCTGTCCGCGGCAAATCCGTAATCGGGAGAGCCGTAATCGGTGGAAAAATCATGTTCATAGGTGACGCTTTGTGTGCGGGTATCGTAGCCGGTCACATGGAACGTTCCGTTTTTGGCTGCTTCGGCCAGATAGATCATATTGCCGTTTACGGCATGTGCCTTAATATCTTTGCTGAGAGACAGAATCGGCGTACTTTCCCATTGGTTTTCGGCGATGCGGTAGCGGTAGAGATTATTCAATTTGTAAAAATAGGCATGGTCCAGGTCGGCGTCAACGATGACCTCCTTGTAGGAGTAGAGGGAGGCGCTCTGGGCTCCGTCCATTTGAACTTCTGCCGTGATCGCGGTATCTGACGGCACATCGTGATCGCTTTGCGGTGTAACAGGCGTTACCGGTTCGGTCACCTGTACGGGAATCGTTGCGGTTACGCCGCCTATATCGATCGTAACATTTGCGCCGCCAACGGAGAGTCCTTTTACGGTAATGGTATCGGTTCCGATTTCCGTAATCTGAATCGCATCCGGATTGCTGCTTGTGACGGTTTTATCCATGATCTGCAGAAAAGCGGGATATACCTTGAACGTAAAGGTGTCCTCCCCACCCGGGGCAAGGTCGACGATTGCTTCATTGATCTCGAGCTTGGAAGGAACAAAGCCTTCGGGGGTGTCGGATATTTTGATATCCCGGAGCACCGGATTGGGTACGCCGGGGCTGTAGCCGGGATAGTTGGTGACCCACTGGATTTCGTAAGTACCGGCCGGGAGCTGATAGGCATGCTGCTTGTAGCCGGAGAGACCGTTCACCTGATCCAGCTGACCGTTATTGATCCGGATGTACATCTTGTGACGGTCGTTCCGGCCTGTGTAAAAGGAAAGATAGGCATCGTGATCCAGTGATACCGTGGTCTTGATGGAACCGCCCTTCGCGACGGTAAAGCCCATGGCCATTTCGCCGTTATATTCCTCGGGCTCGGCGTTGGAGTAGGTAAAGTGCAGGGTGCCGCCGGGGGCGTTCAGGATTTCATCGATGGTCTCGTCGGCTTCTTCCGCATGCGAAGGGACGCCGAAGAACGGCGTCAGAAATAAAGCAAGGCAGAGGAGAAGGATTCGGATGTGCCGGATCCTGCGGATTGAATTTCTGCGTGTTGCCTCGTTTCCCGAATTGTTTTTTTTATTTAAGAACGTTTTGGTAATCATAGGCCTCCATCCTTTCCCGGAATCCGGCTTAGTGTTTCTGAAATAACGAATTTGATTCACTAGTGCTTCCCAGCTTTTTCGCTCGTTTCCGGTTCTTTTCCGATGCGCGATCGGTTTCATTTCTGAATACATTGTATCACAGATATTCCGAAAAATTCTTCACATTTTATGAAACGGTGCCGGTACAATAATCCGGTACACCAAATTGTGAAAACGGAACAGTTTCCTGCTATCAGTTTTCTTCTGTATGTGACAAAACTTAAGCGGTATGGTAAAATAGCCATGGGATTGCCCGAGCGAAGTGAGGGAGGGCCCCATGGTCCTGAGCGAAGCGAGGGATACACGATGCGAGCGGAGCGAAG
>CACYDN010000282.1 GCA_902773185.1 uncultured Lachnospiraceae bacterium
AAGAGGCAGAGGATAAAGATTATCAGAATCAGGTGAAGGAAGCAATTGATGCGCTGATCGATGCTTATCAGAGCGAGGAGAGAGGCATCCGTCTCATTCGGTTGGATTCCCGCCTGCAGCTCTGTACAAAGAATGAATATTATGAACCGCTGACACGGCTTGTCAATACGCCGAAGAAGCATACGCTTACGGATGTCGTGCTCGAAACGCTTTCCATCATTGCGTATAAACAGCCGGTTACAAGGGCGGAGATTGAAAAAATCCGTGGTGTATCCTCTGACCATGCCGTGAATAAGCTCCTGGAATACAATCTGATCCGGGAGGTTGGACGGCTGGATGCCCCCGGTCATCCGATTCTGTTTGGTACAACGGATGATTTCCTAAGGAGCTTCGGCATTTCCTCCATGGAAGAATTGCCGAACATTTCGCCGGATCAGCTTGCGGATTTCCAGAAGCAGGCTGAGGAAGAAGCCGGTATTGAGGTCCCTGTTTAATGGCTGGTTTTGGAAATAAACTCGGAAATCTTTTTGCATTTTCGGCCTGCTCGGCGGGCCTTGTTTTGTTGGAAAGTAAAAGGGAGCTTCGGTCGGTCTGCCTGAATCCTTATGAGGTGAAGCTAAGGAACCTTCCACCGGAAGCGGAGGGAAAGAAACTCGTCTTTATTTCGGATTTTCACCTCGCGGAAAAAGGAAAAAACAATGAGAAGATCCTCCGTGTGATCGATGGGTTTCAGCCGGATGCCATTCTCTGCGGCGGTGATATGGTGAACAGTGGTCACGATGATATGACCCCTGCCATTCTGCTTCTGAATGCAATCAGTGAGAAATATCCGGTATATTTCGCACTTGGCAATCATGAAAAGCGTATTAAGGATAATCTCTATGATACCGGTGAATTATGGGATTACTTCCGGACATCTCTGAATCCGGATATCTGCTTTCTCATGAACCAGACAATCGATCTTCCGGGCTTTGGCGGCGTAAGGCTCTACGGACTCGAGATGGAGAGGTATTATTTCAGAAAGAGCACGAAGGAGCGACTGCCTGCCGAGCTGCTTACAGAAATACTTCCTAAGCGGGAGGGCGTCAGCATTCTTCTGGCACATGATCCGGAGCAGTTTCATACATATGCATCCTGGGGTGCAGACCTGGTTCTTTCCGGTCATTACCACGGCGGAATGATTCGGATGCCTGTTCTGGGCGGTGTTTTATCTCCCCGGTTCCGGCTTTTCCCTAAATACGATAAAGGAATCTTCCGCGAAGGCAATACGCAGATGCTCGTAACATCCGGGCTGGGACAGCATACGATAAAGCTCCGCGTGATGAATATCCCCGAGGTTGTGGGGATAACACTGAAGAGAGATGAGTAGACTGAGAATACTTAAACCGGTAAAAAAAAACTAATAGCATGAAACCCGAAAGGTATATATGGATAAAGTAATCATTTATTCCGACGGTGCGGCAAGGGGAAACCCTGGTCCGGGCGGTTACGGTACAAGAATTGAATTTACGGCAAAGGACGGCACGCTCCATGTCCGGGAGTTTTCTCAGGGCTATTTGAAGACAACCAATAACCGGATGGAGCTTCTCGGCGCTATAGTCGGTTTAGAGGCATTAACGAAGCCCTGTGAGGTCACGATGTATTCCGATTCGCAGTATCTCGTGAAAGCATTTCAGGAGCATTGGATCGACAGCTGGCTGAAGAATAACTGGCGGACGGCAGGTAAGAAACCGGTCAAAAACGACGATCTTTGGAAAAGACTCCTTGAGGCGAAGAAACCGCACACAGTAAACTTTGTCTGGGTGAAGGGACATGACGGTAATCCCGGGAATGAACGCTGCGACCGGCTGGCAACAGCGGCAGCAGACGGAAATGACCGGATCGTCGACGAAGGGCTTCCGGCCGAGCCGTAGGTGAGGAGTGTATTTTTGAAATATGAATCCAATCCGGTTTCTGATGCGCTTGACGGGGATTCCGCAGCTACATATGAAGATATGACCATCACATCCGACACTGTTCTGACGGAGGA
>CACYDN010000283.1 GCA_902773185.1 uncultured Lachnospiraceae bacterium
GTGTGCTCCTCTGTGAACCTTGGCTCCACCAAGGCGGGCATCAACATGGACTGCGTGCGGGAAATGGGCGAGGTGGTGAAGCGCACCGCCGAGCTAACCCGTGATACCCAGGCTTTAGGCTGTGCCAAGCTGGTGATCTTCTGCAATGCTCCCGGTGACAACCCCTTCATGGCAGGCGCCTTCCACGGTGTAACCGAAGGCGATAAGGTGATCCATGTCGGTGTCAGCGGTCCGGGTGTTGTAAAATCCGCGCTGGAAGCTGTTCGCGGCGAAAGCTTTGAGGTTCTTTGCGAGACCATCAAGAAGACTGCCTTCAAGATTACCCGTGTGGGCCAGCTTGTAGCCCGTGAGGCGGCTTCCCGCCTTGGCGTCCCCTTCGGTATTGTCGATCTCTCTCTGGCGCCTACGCCGGCTGTAGGAGATTCTGTAGCGGATATCCTGCATGAAATCGGTGTGGAGTACGCCGGTGCGCCCGGTACAACAGCAGCGCTTGCGCTTCTGAACGATCAGGTTAAGAAGGGTGGTATCATGGCCTCCTCCTATGTGGGCGGTCTTTCCGGTGCCTTTATCCCTGTTTCCGAGGATCAGGGCATGATCGACGCGGCAAAGCTCGGCGCCCTTTCGATTGAAAAGCTCGAGGCCATGACCTGTGTATGCTCCGTCGGCCTGGATATGATCGCCATTCCGGGGGATACGCCGGCAACGACCATCTCCGGAATCATTGCCGATGAAATGGCAATCGGTATGATCAATCAAAAAACCACGGCTGTCCGGATCATTCCTGTGATCGGGAAAACCGTGGGAGAAGAGGCTGAATTCGGCGGCTTACTCGGTACCGCGCCGATCATGCCGGTGAATCCGTACGGCTGTGCGGATTTCGTAAACCGGAAGGGAAGAATTCCGGCTCCGGTACATAGCTTTAAAAACTAACTATAGCGAGGCTTTTGGGCATCATTATTTGATGCAAAACAGCTTTTTGATTGCCCTGGATTTCGTCAGGAGAACCGTCCCACCGATGGCCCAGACAAGCTTCAGGGCAATCTTCAGATAGAAAATGGTGAGCCAGGTGAGTTCTTTGCGGGTCAGCCAGTCGGTAAAATCCTTCCAGGGGAAAACATCCAGCTCCAGAATATGGAGGCAGAGAATCAGAATGGAATTTCTGCCGAGAAAAGCCATCCATCCGGAAAGATGAGTGTAGCTTTGATCCAGCATCTTTGACAGAAGAATCACACACCAACAGGCGGCAAAGCAACGGAGGATATCCCACCAGCCGCGTCCGAAGTTATTGTGGACGAGCCACATGGCTTCAAAATCGAACATAAAGGTGAACCAGAGAATAAAGGAAACAAGCATCAGAAACTGCATAAATTTCTCCGGTATTTTTTCGAGAACCGAATGGTATTCCTTTACCAGATATCCGATATACATAAACAGGACAGCGGCCATACCGGCCTGTACGGACAGCGGATACCAGAAATAATGAATTCTGGTATAATAGCCGATATGAGGGAGCAGGATGGCTAATATCGGGTGAAAGAGGCGTGGAAGCTTTAGAATGATTTTTAGCATGAGGATGCCCCAGAAGGTAGCCCATAAAAACCAGATGGCGCCGATTCCTCTTACATAACGGGGTTCATACCAGGTGTCACCCGCACCGAACAGAGCAGCCTTCAGCCAATCCCAAAAGACATCCTTATTGGACGTTTCGGTAGATTCGATCATGTTTCGGATCACCGAAAAGAGGATGATCAGTGCGGAGGCAACGAAATAGGGAACAAGAAGCGAGCGGGCTTTTTTGGCTGTAAAAGGAAGAAAACGTTCCTCTTTACGGATAAAATAGCCCGAAATGATATAGAATACCGGAACATGGAAGGTGAACACGACGCGGTTCAGATCCTTGTTTCCCAAATGTCCCAGAATAATGGCGATGATTGCTATGCCGCGGGCAACATCTATGTAGTTGAGTCTTTCCCTTTTTTCAGACATGTTATATATTTCTTCCGTTTTTTCGTTATTTGGCAGCTAATGTATTATCTGTATTATTATAACACAATATTCCGTATTTATTAAATGCAAAAACAGTGATATGAAAAGAATTCTATGTGTAACTGAATATCGCGGGATTTTATCTTCGTTTCTTCTGGAGGATGGCGTTCTCGCGGAGCTTCGTCCGATTGAAGAGGGGAGTGAGCTTGGTAAAATTACCGTTGCCGTTGTGGAAAAGGTTCTGCCTTCTATTTCTGCGGCTTTTTTACAGATCAAGGGAAATGCGCCTCTCTATTATCCTTTAAACGAGAATGATGGCCGGCATATCTTTATCCGGCATGGCAAGAAGGAAAAGCTTTCTCCCGGAGATACGCTGCTCGTACAGATCCAGCGGGAACCGATCAAAAATAAGCTGGCGCTTGCTTCCGCGGATATTACCCTGACAGGAGATACGGTCATCGTAAACAGAACCGGTGTCTGCGGTATATCCTCAAAAATCAGTGATCCAGAGACAAAGCACAGACTGAGTGCTATGGGAAAAGAGCTTCTGAAATCGGAAGGCGCAGAGGGTGCAGGACTGATTTTTCGAACTGTCTCAGCGGATGTAGAAGAAAACACAGTCCGTGAGGAGACAATAAAATTATTATGTAAACAAAAGGAGATAATCGACGCTGCCATGCATGCCACGCCGGGCAGTGTGCTTTACGAAAAGGAACCGGCTATTCTTTCCGAACTGCATTCCCTCCGGGTGAAGCATCCGGAGGATGAGCTGCTGTTTGTGACAGATTCGCGGGATGTTTTTGAAAGAATGCAAATGCATATAGATTCCGACTTGAAGAGTATTGAGATTAAACTGCACGAGGATGATAATCTATCTTTAACGTCTCTCTATGATCTCGTAAGGCAGGCAGATAAAGCTCTGGAACGGACAGTCAATCTTAAATCAGGTGGAAACCTTGTCATTGAACCGACGGAAGCGCTTACTGTGATCGATGTAAATACAGCAAAAGCCATCCACGGTCACAGTATGGAGGAAACCTTCCGGAAAATCAACCGGGAAGCGGCCAAAATGGCAGCCAGACTGATCCGGCTCCGGAACCTTTCCGGTATCATCCTGATCGACTTCATCAATATGAAAAAAGAAGAGGATACGGAGGAACTCATCAGCTTTCTGAAGGAAGAACTCGCAAAAGATCCCGGACGCGCCGTATTTCACGATATGACAAAGCTGGGCCTTTGTGAAATCACGCGAAAGAAGGTATCACCGCCGCTGCATGAAATATATCGATGAATGACTCTTCGAGGAGTATAATTATGATTAAAAAGCATATAACAAATCGAATCATTTCACTGTTCATGGTTATACTTTTGTTGCCATGGTCTGTTTTTGTGTATTCTGAAAACGCAAAGGCTTCTTTTCAGACTGTTTCCACGGTATCTCATGATTCTGTTTCCGGATTCAATCCGGTTTCTGATGCGCTTGACGGGGATTCCGCAGCTACATATGAAGATATGACCATCACATCCGACACTGTTCTGACGGAGGA
>CACYDN010000284.1 GCA_902773185.1 uncultured Lachnospiraceae bacterium
CATAGCGAATTATCAGTTCCGTACGCGGACTGCCGTTCTCCCGGCCAACCGCACGACCAATGCTTATTTAAAGGGTATCAATACCTGTGTGACGGGCGTCAGCTACGGCAGGGAAGAGTACCGTGACCGGATCTTAGAGGATATCGGACCGGGCCGGTCGGATGCCATCAATATTCTCCTGGCCAGCGGCGGTGATAAAAAGCATATGCCTTTCCGGAAGGATGTACTGGCGCAGAAGGGTTTTCAGTATGTGGCCCTCGGCGGTAAGCGTGAGCCGGTACATATTCTGAAGAACCGCATGGCCTACAGTGGTTCGCCTGAGCCTTTTTGGCCGGAGGAGACCGGCCGCCGCGGTTTCATCTTAGGGGAAATCGTAGATGGAAAGACGGAAGTAAAATTCTGTCACGTGAATAAAAGAACCTTTATTGATCTGGAGGTGCAGGTAACGCCGTCGCTCTCCGATGAAGAGATTCAGACGGAGGTGGAGAACCGGATCATGAAGCTGGGAATCGATAATATCTATTCGATCATTCTCAGGGGATTCGCCTCGGATGACATGAATCCCGATTTCAACCGGATATCCGAACGGTTCTTCATCAGCCGGATCATGAACCTGACCATTCCGGAGAAAGACCTTCGAGCACTCCGGATTGAAAACTCCGGCAACCTGGCAGGCAGCTTTGTAAACGGAATAGAACTGGATTATTCCGTGGACGATAAGATCAGGGAGCGTGCCGAACGGTACGGCCTGGAGGCACTCATCATTGCAGAGGACAGAGCTTAGATGTATTTATCAAAATTACTCCTTCGGGATTTTGGAAAATTTCATAATAAAGAGATCAGCCTGAAGTCCGGCCTCAACGTCATCTGTGGCGATCGGGACGCCGGCAAGACCACGATCCGGGATTTTATTACCGGAATGTTCTTCGGCATCCACAGGCGGGATGGGTTTGGCGCAGGGCTTTCCGAATATGACAGAAGAAAGCCGGAGAACCGGTCCAATTATTCCGGTTCCATCTATCTCCGGGATGAGGATAAAACGTATCTTGTGGATCGCTCCTTCCTTTCGGGGGCCAAAAAGACCTCACTCATGGAAGTAAAAAGCGGACGTGAGGTAAGACTTGCCAATCCGGAAACACTGACAGGGACCGTTCTGACAACAGACCGGAATACTTACCGGGATACCCAGTGTATCTCAGGCGAGAAAACGCAGTCCGCAAAGGAACTGGCACGGGAGCTTTCCAATCTGTACCAGACCGGTTCGCCGAATCTGGACATTGAACGCGCCATTTCCTATCTGGAGGCTGAGAAGAAAAAACATGTACCGAAGCCCATGGTCCGCAGACTGGAGTCTATTGACCGCAGGCTGGAGGAATTTGAATCGGTAGATGCCGATCTGGAGAAACTGGAGCAGGAGCGCCGGCAGCTTTCCGAGGATTTCATTATCGAAGCCGAAAAACGGAAGCGTGTTGCACGGCGGATGGTGGAAAATGAGGACGGCACGGTATCCTATGAAAAGGATGAAGAGCTGGATAAAAAGATCGACCGTATCACCCGGCAGGACACAAGCTACGGGGCGATGGAAGAAGATGAAGAGGATGATTGTCCAAAGCTGACAGACCGTCTGGGTGTGATCATAGCCGCGGGTATTCTGGTCATTGCTGCGATTGCTGTTATTGTTTATCTGCTTCCCTTCGATTCGGCTATCCGGCATCTGTTTATTATCTTTACGGCGCTTTTCGTTGTTCTGACGATTGTGGACGGTCTCAGGATCAAGGGGTACTTTGATTCGGATGACGGGGATGATACGCCTTCGGAGGAAGAATTCAAGAAGGTTCTGAAGGAACTCGAGACCGAAAAGGAAAAAGAAGAAGAACTGGAATTCGATATGACCTTTGCAAAGGAATTCCAGGAAAAGAAAGCAGCTCTTGCAGAGCGCGAGAATCAGTTGCTGGAAAAGAGAAATGAAAGAGAACGGCTGAAAGCCGAGTTCAATTCCGTTTTCAAGAAGAAGAGCGAGCTGGAGGATGAGCTTACGGCAATCGGACTCGCAGCTTCCCGGCTTCGGGCAGCTTCCGAAAAGATACAGAAGGAAACGGCTGAGGGACTTTTCCCGAACATTTCCGAATTCCTGCCCATCCTGACAGCAAATGCATGGAATGGTCTCGTTTTCGATGAAACGGGCAGCCTTCTGGTTACCGGTAAGGAAGGAACAAAACTCCTCTCCGATCTGGACGATGCTCAGGTGGCGAAGGTTACACTCGCAGTCCGCCTTGCGGTTGCGAAATATTTTGCCCGGAACGAAGCGGTTCCGCTTGTTCTGGATGATGCCGCATCCTGCACAAACGCAGAGGATTATGTGGCACTGGCCCGTGCGCTGATGAAACTTCGGCGGGAGCAGATCATTCTGCTGACGTCAGACCGGATGATGCGCGATTGCCTCATGGCAGCGGGTATGGAACTGAATTACGCAGAAATCTAAGATTATTAGCCAGTCACCGCAGAGGATTGCGGTGGCTGGCATTTCTTCTTCTCGGACTTACGACTTGCGAAAAAAATAAATATCAATTATACTTATATGATTGTATCAAGTGCATGGTTCAATCGATGGATAATCATATATACGGAGGAACAGGATGGCTGATTTATTAAAAATAGAAAACCTGAAGGTGAATGTGGGGGAGAAGGAAATCCTGCACGGAATCAATCTTGTGTGCGGCGAAGGTGAAACGCATGTCATCATGGGACCGAACGGAGCCGGAAAATCCACCCTGGGTTATGCCGTGATGGGCAGCCCGAAGTATGAGGTGACGGATGGAAAAATCTTCTTTGAGGGAGAGGACATCACCGGGATGAATGCTTCCGATCGTGCGAAGGCAGGTCTTTATCTTTCCTTCCAGAATCCGCTGGAGGGTCCGGGAATTTCCATGAGCACCTTTATCCGGAATGCACTGGATGCCCGGACGGGGAAAAAGACCAAGCTTTGGGATTTCCGGAAACGTCTGGAAAAAGAAATGCAGGTTCTTTCCATGGATAAGTCCTATGCGGACCGTGATCTCAATGTCGGATTCTCCGGCGGAGAAAAGAAGAAGGCGGAGATCCTGCAGCTTCTCATGCTTTCACCGAAGCTGGCTATTCTGGATGAGACCGATTCCGGCCTGGATGTGGATGCGGTACGGACAGTATCGGACGGCGTCAGAGCCTTCCATGAAAATACGAACGGAACCCTGATCGTCATCACCCACAGCACGAGAATCCTGGAGGCGCTGGATGTGGATGTGACCCACGTTTTGGTTGATGGAAAGATCGTTCACCACGGCGATGCCTCTCTTGTTGACAGAATCAACGAGGAAGGTTTCGAAAGCTTCTTGAAATGAAATAGAATAGATAGATTAAAGGAATAAGGCATGAAAGAAAAAGCGCAGGTAGCGGATATCAACAGAAGCCTGTACGATTTTCGGAACGAAGAGAAGGATGCCTTCCGTGTGGAGGAGGGTCTGACCGAAGAAATCGTGCGGCAGATATCCAAAGAAAAGAATGATCCGGAGTGGATGCTGGAGCACCGGCTTGCCTCTTTGGAAACCTATAAAAAGATTGATGTTCCGGACTGGGGTCCGTCCATCGAGGGACTCAACATGGATAATATCGTCACCTATGTCCGCCCGAAGGACAATAAGATGACGGCGGACTGGGACGAGGTACCGGAAGAAATCAAGGATACCTTCGAAAAGCTGGGCATCCCCAAGGCGGAGCGGGAGTCGTTGGCCGGTGTTGGTGCGCAGTACGATTCCGAGCTGGTATATCATAACGTGCGGAAGGAAGTGGAGGAGCAGGGCGTCATCTATACCGACCTGGAATCCGCTATGCACGGTCCTTACGGGGATATGATCCGCGAACACTTTATGAAACTGATTCCGGCCACGGATCATAAGTTTGCCGCTCTGCACGGTGCGGTTTGGTCCGGCGGTTCCTTTGTTTATGTACCGCCCGGGGTAACCGTGGAAATTCCTTTGCAGTCCTATTTCCGGCTGAATGCGCCGGGCGCGGGACAGTTTGAGCATACACTCATTATCGTGGATGAGGGCGCAAATCTGCACTTTATTGAAGGCTGTTCCGCGCCGAAATATAATGTGGCGAATCTGCATGCGGGCGCCGTAGAGCTTTTTGTGGGCAAAAATGCGCGTCTACGCTACTCGACCATCGAAAACTGGTCCAAGAACATGTATAACCTGAATACCAAGCGCGCCATTGTGGAAGAGGGCGGCAAGATGGAATGGGTATCCGGCTCCTTCGGTTCCCATGTGTCCTACCTTTACCCGATGACAATCCTCAAAGGCGATGACAGTGTGATGGAATTCACGGGAATCACCTTTGCGGGTGCCGGTCAGAATCTGGACACCGGCATGAAGGTGGTGCATACCGGAAAGCGGACGAAATCCACCGTGAATACCAAATCCATTTCCAAGGATGGCGGCATCTGCACCTACCGGAGCGTGGTGAAGGTGAATCCGGGCGCAACAGGTGCAGTCTCCGCGGCAGATTGCTCATCACTCATGTTAGATGATATTTCCCGGTCGGATACTATCCCCGTGATGGACATCCGGACGGATGACTGCGATATCGGCCATGAAGCGAAAATCGGACGGATCAGTGATGAGGCGATATTCTACCTCATGTCCCGCGGCATTTCCGAGGAGGATGCCCGGACCATGATCGTCAGTGGCTTTGCGGATAATGTAAGCAAAGAGCTGCCGCTGGAATATGCGGTGGAAATGAATAACCTGATCCGGCTTGAAATGGTCGGAAGCATTGGATAGGAGGAGAGGCATGAAGGAGATAAAGATCAACCGGCTGCCGGCTCCGACCTGGCGATGGCTGAAAGTAAATGACAGGAATGTGAAGGTACCGGAGGCGTTTGTTCCTGCGGTTACAGATGATAGAGCGGAAAACCTTTTGACCGAGGCGGCATCTGCGAACCAGGCAGAGGGGAAGTCCGGCCTTGGCGATGTTTTTGCGGAGGTAATTGAGGCTTCGCAGGTTCCTGCGCGGATATATTCCATTCGCGGAACCCAGGGCAGACTCTATTTTCGAAATCATTATACAGAAGACTATATGCTGGCCCGGGAGGAAATCCGGGCGGAGGCAGGAAGCCGGGCGCTGATCGTTATGGAAGCGGACGGAACCGGCACAAACGGGGCGCATGACATCCGGATTTCTCTGGAAGAGGGCGCAAAGCTGACACTGGTAGAAGTAATCCGTGTCGATCATGCCGGTGTATTTCTGGATGGTGTGTATACGGAAGCTGCCGACAAAGCGGAATTTAATCTGATTCAGCTTGTACTGGGCGGCGGAGATGTCTGCCTCGGTGAAATGGTAAAGCTTTCCGGCCGGGAGGCTGCCTGCCGGGTGGATATCGGTTATCTGCTGGACGGTAATAAAGAATTTGATGTCAATGCGGTAGCGGAGCATACCGGTAAAAATACCAACAGCCGGATCGGAATCAGCGGTGTGGTGGACGGTACGGCAAAGAAGACCTTCCGCGGCACACTGGATTTTGTAAAGGGAGCGGCCGGCGCGAAGGGCGAGGTCAGAGATAATGTGCTCCTGATGAGCGATGAGGTAGTGAACCGGACCATTCCGCTCATTCTCTGCGGGGAAGAGGATGTGGAAGGTGAGCATGGTGCGACCATCGGAAAGATTTCCGATGAAGCAATGTTCTACTTTGCAACCCGCGGCATCCCGGAGGAACAGGTGGCTGAAATGATGGCCCGCAGCATGGTGGACCAGGTAATTGCCAAGATTCCCGACGAAACCCTTAGGCGGGAGCTTTTGGGAGAAGAGGATATTGTATGACAGAACAGGAAATCAGGGAAATTCGGAAGGACTTTCCGTTCTTTGCATCTACGGATGCCGTCTATCTGGACAACTCGGCCACGACCCAGCGGCCGAAACCGGTCATGGATGCTCTTTTGGATTTTTCTTATTATAAAAATGCGAATCCCTTCCGGGGGCTGTATCCGCTCAGTACGGCTGCGACGGAAGCCTACGAGGAGGCGAGAAGTATCGTGGCCGACTTTATTGGCGCGGCATCCTCAAGGGAAATCATCTTTACGCGGAATGCCAGCGAGAGCCTGAATCTTTTGGGCTACAGTCTGGGTAGTCTCCTCCTTGGAGAGGGGGATGAGGTCATTGTGACCGTGGCGGAGCATCACAGCAACATGCTCCCCTGGCGTGCGGCGGCGGAGAGAGCCGGTGCGAAGGTCCGTTATCTGAATCCGGACAGCGAAGGGCATTTTTCCGTGGAAGAACTGGAAAAGCTTCTTTCCGAAAGAACAAAGATCGTGGCCATGACGGCCATGTCCAATGTGTTTGGAGAGCTTTATGATGTATCGGCCTTTGCGGCGGCGGCACACAAAGTCGGTGCGGTATTTGTGGCAGACGGTGCCCAGAGCGTGCCCCACACGAAGACGGACGTTAAGAAAATGAACTGCGATTTCCTTGCCTTCTCCGGCCATAAGCTTCTCTCGCCTATGGGAATCGGCGTTCTGTACGGCAAAGAGGAATGGCTGGAAAAACTGCCGGTATTCATGACCGGCGGTGAGATGATCGAATATGTAACATTGGACGATATTTCCTATGCGGAGCTTCCGCACAGGTTCGAAGCGGGTACGGTGAACGCCGGCGATGCGGTTGCTCTGGGTGCTGCCATCCGTTATCTGGAGGGCATCGGAACGGAGAAGCTTGAGGAGCGCGAGGCATATCTGACAAAGCTTGCGGTAGCCGGCATGCAGGAAATTCCGTATGTAACACTGGTCGGTTCGCCGGACCCTGCCGATCATCACGGTATTTTAACGTTCCGCGTGGAAGGGGTCCATCCTCACGACACTGCGGAAATTCTGGCCGGGGATGGAATCTGCATCCGGGCGGGGCATCACTGTACCCAGCCGCTGCATCAGTATCTCCGGATTCAGTCGACCAACCGGGCAAGTCTTATGTTTTATAATACGGAAGAGGAAATCGAAAGATTCCTTACCGCCCTGCGGGGGATCAGGAGGAAAATGGGTTATGCAGAATAGAACCTTTTATAATGAAATTCTGACGGAGCATAATCTCCATCCGGAACATAAAAATAGGATGATCCGGCCTACGGCGACCATGCGTGGCGTGAATCCGTCCTGCGGCGATGATATTTCGCTTGAGCTTACGGTAAAGGATGGGATGATCGCTGACGGCGCCTTTAAGGGTGACGGCTGTGCCATTTCCCAGGCCAGCGCGGATATGATGCTGGAGCTGATCATCGGAAAAACCACGGAGGAGGCCCTTCAGCTGAAGGATACCTTTATGAAGATGATCCGGGAGGGTGTTTCCGAGGAGGAACTGGAGACGCTGGAGGAAGCCTCCAGCCTGCAGGATATTTCCCACATGCCATCCCGTGTGAAGTGTGCGGTTCTGGGTTGGCGGACACTGGAGGAGATTCTGAAGGAGTCGCCGGACGGTGCAGCAAAGAGTGTGACGACCGAAGATGACGGAACCGGTATTCCCGGGAAAAATTCCTGACAGAGGTGTGCACTAAAAACAGATAGGAATGACAGCCTGGTGTTTTGACTTTGTATCAAAATAGGAGAAATAGATGAGACCATCTGAAATCCAAATTGGTAACCGGGTATTTTCTCTTTCATCCGATCTGCCGTATATCATGGGAATTCTGAATGTAACCCCGGATTCTTTTTCGGACGGCGGCCGGTGGGTAACGCTGGACCTGATCCTGCGGCATGCGGAGGACATGATCCGGGAGGGCGTGGATATTATTGATGTCGGCTGCGAAAGCACCCGGCCGGGTTACCGCATTCTGCCTGCTGCTGTGGAAGCGGAAAAGGTAAGTAATGTGGTTGCCGCTCTTCGGGAACGGTTTGATATTCCAATCTCAGTGGATACCTACAAACCGGAGGTTTTTCTGGCGACGGCCGAGGCCGGCGCGGATATGCTGAATGATATCTGGGGCCTCAGGTGTCCGGAAAAGATCCTCCGGGCAGCGGTCTGCAGGCCGGATCTTACGATGGCAGAGGTGTTGAAAGAAACCGGGGCACCTGCGGTGCTCATGCACCAGGATCTTCTGGCACGGAGCGCAGAAGAGAGAACGGAAGAAAACATAGCCGAGGCAGGGCTTATGGAGGCGGAGCTATCGGATGTGCTTCTGCGTGTCAGAGGCGGATGGCTGGACAGCCTTCTTGTTGCGGAAAAGGCGGGGATATCCTCGGACCGGATTTTGCTCGATCCGGGTGTCGGGTTTTCCAAAACGCAGGAGGAAAATCTTCTCTGCATTGCGGCAATAGACGAACTGATCGCGAAAGCGGACGAAATGGGCTGCGGCGTTCTTCTCGGCGTATCCCGGAAATCGGTGATCGGCAATGTACTCGAGGCGGATGAAAAATCCGGCGGCCCGGGCAGTGTGCCGCCTGCGGAGAGAGATGAAGGGACTGTGGCAACATCGGTCTATGCGGCTGACCGCGGCGTGAGATTTTTGCGGGTACATAATGTAAAGGCAAACCGGGAGGCGCTTCTTGTTTGGGAAGCCCTTCGCCGGGCAATTTGATACGGTGAAAAAAGATATAGAAAGCGGGAAAATCAATATGGACGAAAAGAAAAAAGAAGAACAGAAAACAGCTGAGGCGCTTCTTGCGGAAAAGGCTGCGGATAAGGAAGTCAGCTTTGCGCCCGGCGCAATCGACGGCATCTATATTTATCATACGGCACATAAGCAGGGACCGGCGGAGGAACTCATTGAGGCTATCCGCATCCTGCATGAGGAAGGTGAGGATGAGGCTGAGAAGAAGCTGTATCAGGTTTTTGTGCGTCCCAGGGAAACAAGGATGATCTCCATGATCGATCAGCTGCAGCATCATATTATCGATAACGTGGACAAGTATTCACCGGAGAAGCTGCTTTCTTTGGCGTCCCGGTCCATCTCCTCGGCCAATACGGAGATCGTGAAGTTCGGTCTCTCTCTGATGGAACTTGTGAACTTCAGCGAGAGCGAGGATTTCCGGAGCGTTGTGGTAACACTCGCAAAGGATGAGGAATTCACCCTGTTTGCGCTTTATGTGATCCGTGCGTGGAAGGATGGCGCGTATATCACCTTCGGTCTGGCGAAGCGTCTCCTCAGCTGGGGACGGATCCATGCCGTGCATTTCCTTACCCCGGAGACGCAGGAGATGAAGGACTGGCTCATCCGGGAGGGATGGTATAACGAAGTAATCCCTGCCTACAGTGCGCTTGATGCGGCTGAGAAGGGTGAACTTATGAAGTTTTTGGAGAAAGATACCTTCTCCGATGAGGATGTAAAAGGCGTGGAAGGTCTTGTGGAAGCCCTTTTGGATGAGGGGCCGGTACGGGGCATCTCCGTTTATCCGGAGAAAGATGCTCTCGTGAAACGGCTCACGGAGCTAAGGGCGGGAGGCGCCTTTACAGAGAAAACGGATCAGCTTCTCGGCGCGATGAAAGGAAGCAAGGCATGATCAGAAGTACATCATTTTTCGTAATCCTTCTGCTGTTTCTTGCTTTGTTGATCGGGAAAGGTGGCATGACTGCTTCGGCGGATTCGGAAACCGATACGGAGGATCCCTATGCGCCGCAGGAGGAGGTCATCATTGACTTGGATTCCATGGATATTCCGGATGAGCCGGATGCACCGGTCGATATCCCTGTATCCGCGGAGAGTCTGACGCCGGAGCAGAAGGCCCAGATCAAGGCATGGCTGTCGGCGCATGGATATCCGCCGACAAGAGCGGGTGCTGAGGCGGCTTATCAGGATTATCTGGCAGGTAAGTTTGACAACGACCCGGAGGTCATGGCGGCGGTCGGCCGGAAGGTGGTATCCGAGGAAACCTTTATCATGGACAGTGCATCCGCCTGGGAGATGGGGGCGGACCGGCGGAACAATACCGAATCTGTTACTGAGGCTGAAACAACCGAAGAACCAACGACGGAAGAAGCGACGACGGAAGAGGTGACAACGGAAGAAGTGACGACCGAGGCACAGGTAGCGGAGGAACCAAAGGCCGAATCCGAGAAGGAAAAGAAGGAACGGAAAATTCTCCGGGATAAAAAACGGAATCACCGTATTCTTGTGATTGGAATCGGTGCAGGGTGCGCTCTGCTCGTGGCGGGTCTCATCATTCTGGAACTGAAGGTCATCGGAAAGAAGGACGAAGATGATCCGGAAGATTCCGATGAGGTAAGGACCGAAGATTCCGACAGACAGAAGGCAGAAGAGAAGGAAGAAAAAAAGAAGTCATAACAAAATCCGGAAGAAAACGCGAGTGGCGTTTTAGAGAAACAGCAACCATAAACACATGATCCGGCGGGTTCAGCAGCCGGCCGCAAAAGAAGAAAGGACAAAAAAATGGGAATGTCAGCTGAAAAGAAACTGGGAAGGAACGACCCCTGCTGGTGCGGGTGCGGAAAAAAGTACAAGGCTTGTCATGAGGAGTTTGACAGGAAACTGGAGAATCTCCGGAACCAGAAGCATATTGTTCCGGCGAGAAAACTCATTAAGACACCGGAACAGATTGCAAAGATCCGGGAAGCCTGCAAGGTCAACGTCGAGGTGCTTGATACGGTAGCATCCAAAATATGTGCAGGTATGTCCACGGAGGAAATCGACCGTATTGTGTATGAGACAACAACGAAGTATCATGCAATTCCTGCGCCCCTGAACTATGAGGGCTTCCCGAAGAGCGTTTGCACGTCGATCAACGATGCGGTCTGCCATGGCATCCCATCTCCGGATGAAATCCTGCAGGACGGGGATATTATCAATGTGGATTGTTCCACCATCCTGGACGGATACTTTGCGGATTCCTCCCGCATGTTCATGATCGGAAATGTAAGTCCGGAGGCCAGGAAACTGGTAGAGACTGTGAAGGACTGCATGTATAAGGGTCTGGAACAAGTTAAGCCCTGGGGCTTCCTGGGCGATATGGGCCAGGCGGTACATGATATGGCAAGAGCCAACGGGTATTCCGTTGTGCGTGAAATCGGCGGCCATGGTGTGGGCTGCGAGTTCCATGAGGATCCGTGGGTAAGCTACGTCTCTAAGAAGGGGACGGAAATGGTAATGGCGCCCGGTCTCATGTTTACGATCGAACCCATGATCAACGCCGGCCGGCCGGAAATCTTCATAGATGAAGAAAACAACTGGACGGTTTATACCGAGGATGGGTCCCTTTCCGCACAGTGGGAGATTCAGGTGCTCGTGACCGAGGATGGCGCAGAGGTGCTGAGCTGGTAGAAGTCTGAAAAAAATGTGAATCGCTTGAATGTTCATACCGGAAGACCTATAATACATCACAAATGGAGTATATTCTTTTCGTGAGGCTGAGAGACTGGCGGATCTGAAAAGGGGTGGATGGATGAAAAAGTCTTTAAAGAAAAAACTGAAAATGACAGGGTATGCAGCTGTTGGCGCGGCACTCGTGATCCTTTGCGGGGCATCGGTTGTGGCAAAGAAGATGAATACCTTTACCGATTCCGGCCGTGTGATCTCCGTAGATGAACTTTACACGGAGCCGGCACATGAAAATGCCTACGCCAAGATTACCTATGAGGAAATGACAGGTAAGCTCAGTGGCGGGGACGGCCTGACGCAGGAGGAACGCGACAAGAAGGCACTTCTGACGCAGCAGGAGCGGGACAGGATGGCCATGGAATCCCTGCAGGCTTCCGTAACCGAAACATCGTCCCTCAGGGAGGAAATCAAAGCGCGTGACAAGAAGTACAAGCTGAACGATACCAATGTCGTTCAGGAAACCCAGGTTGTCCAGGTGGCGGGGCTTTCGCCTACTGCCGTTCCGGTTACGGGAACGACCGAAGGGGCGGAGTACCTTGGCGAGTTTTCCCTTACGGCCTATTGTCCGTGCATGATCTGCTGCGGCAATACCAGCGGTATTACGGCCAGTGGTGCCAGAGCAACGGCAAACCATACCATCGCTGCGGACAGCCGTTTCCCCTTCGGCACGAAGCTTCTGATCAACGGTGTCGTATATACGGTCGAGGATCGAGGCGGTGCGATCAAGGGTAATATCATCGATGTCTTTTTCTGTACGCACGAAGAGGCCTGCCAGTTCGGCAGACAGTCTGCGCATGTATACAGAATTCCGTAAGGAAGACGGATTTCAGGTGGAATCATAGGTCCGGATCCTGAGAAGGGGGCAATCACGCCGGAAGAAACTACAAGATATAGTTGCGAAAAACGGGCAGGGGACTATACCTCTGCCCGATCAAATTTTTGGGTAAAATGTACCAAAAACAGCGCCCCAAAATCAGTCAAAAAAAAAAAAAAAAAATATCATTTTTGGTGTTGACAGTGAGAGGGCGCTGTGATATAGTATAAAAGCTGTCGCTGAGACAGAACAGAAACACACAGAACCTTAACAATTTCATAACGATGACAACCCCGAAAATTCTTTGAAAAACGCGTTCATAGAACGCCGACCGGAAACGGTCGTA